>JAMOQH010000183.1 GCA_027064085.1 bacterium
AATTTGTTTTTATAATTTTAATGATGTACGTTTTACTATCAGGATTTCTATAATTATCAAAGAGTTAAGTCGTATGATTCGCAAAAAAAAAGTACTCAAAAATTTAACGATAAAATATCTTCAAAATCGGATTCTGAACTTGCAACAAAAATAAAGATAGACAAATATTTTCGGTTTCGTAATTTTCAAACTGGTTTTGGGGTTTACTTCTTATTCCCGATTAAATGATTTTTCGGGCGGAGGATTTTCTAATCGTAAAATGTTTTGTGATCGGAGCTAGGCACGGACTGGTAGCTCTTTTTGAAAAATAATTGAATCGGCATAACACACAGCTTCACGCCGTTGGCGTGACAGCTGCCACTCATACAAACATATAATTTTGAGATATTGGAGGATTAATGAAATTTGCTAAATATAAACATATAATATCAACTGTTGTACTATTATCAATATATTTGCTGTTAGTTATTGGATTAGCAGGATGTAAGAGTGATGATGACGACGGATTAGAAATGACAGAAAGTGAAACAAAAAGTATAATAACACCAATCCTTGATATAAAAATTGAAAAAAGAAAAAACCTAATATTTTGCGGAAGTTTTCAACTTGCTTGGAATGAACTGAACAAAGAAATTAAACCAGGAAATATTAAATTAGCAGGAAATCCTGCAATTGTTAATTATCTTAACAAAGGTCATTTTAAAGAGACTAATATTTCAGATCAGAATTATATTGCTGTTGCTGGTAAGGCCACTCAAGAAAATTTAGATAAATTATCCAAAAGACTTAAAAAGTTTGATGATTCAGTTAAAAAACCGAATATTATTGTAGATCCAAATTCCTATTTTGCCTATTCCTACTTAACAAAGCAATTATCATTCAAAAAAGAATTTGAAGCAGATTTAGATATTAAATTTAAGAATAATAATAAAAGTAGTTTTGTAAAAGGTTTTGGGATTTCAAGCTTTAATTCTGACAATTTCAAGGATATAACACGTTCACATCAAGTCAGTATTTTAAATTATAAGAATGATAATGATTTTGTTATAAAACTAATTTCAGAAGACAATGATGATGAACTAATATTAGCTAAAATTGAGCCTGAGAGCACCTTGCTAAAAACAATCAAAGCAGTTCAAAAAAGAATACATAACCAAAAATCTTCAGTTTTAGAAGAAAATGAAATACTTAAAATCCCCGTAATAGATTTAGACATTAATAAACAGTATAATGAATTATTAAATAAGCATTTTTCAAACATTTTTTTTCAAGATTATTATCTCAATAATGCCTTACAGACTATAAAATTTAGATTAGATGAAAAAGGTGCATCATTAATATCTACAGTAATTTTAAGAACTGATTTTGGTATTGAAATTGAAGAAGGTAAGCAAAAGAAGCCAAGAAAATTTATATTCGATAAACCTTTTTTACTTTTATTGAAGGAAAAAGAAGCAGAATTCCCTTATTATGCAACTTGGTTTGGCAATGATGAGTTATTTAATGTTTTATCAACGGAAAACCTAAGTTTACTTTATACAAAAAAAGACCCTAATATTGGTAGCATAGATATGATTTTTGAAGAATTAAGAGAAAGAAATGATAATCTATTTTTTCCTTACAAAATTGATAAAAAATGGGGATACAAAGATGAAGTTGATAAAGTAGTAATTAAACCTGAATATGATAGCCTATTTTGTTTTCAAGAAGGATTAGCTTTGGTAATGAAAAATAATAAATGGGGATTTATTAATAAAAAAGGTGATCTCATAATAGATTATCAATTTAATGAAGGGTCATCATTCTCGTCAGGTCTTGCTGCTGTTAAAATAGATAATAGTTGGGGCTATATTAATAAAATGGGTGAAGTTATTATTAAACCCAAATATGCATTAGCTTTACCTTTTTATAATAATATTGCTAGAGTATTAGATGATGAATGGTTATTTATTGATAAAAGTGGAAGAATTAAATATAATTTAGGGGTTCGTTTTTATTCTAGAGAAACTTATCATGATATTGTAATTATCTTTATCCAAACTGGTACAGAAATGGATTCTAACTGGAACAAAATGCCAATAGGTTATCATCTTGTGATAAACATAAATGATGAAGAAAATATGTTTAGAAAATTTGATAATCTTATTACTTATGATAGTATGGTTTTAGTTAGAAATGATGGTAATAGTGGTGCTCTTGATAAAGATTTAAACATTATTGTCCCTTATGATTATAAAGGGTTAGTAGGATCTGATAGTCATATATTAGCTGCTAAAAAAGATAGTTTATGGGGTTTAATTGATATTAATAACCAGCAAATAATTGATTACAAATATTCTGATGCAAAAATTGTTAATGGTATTCCATGTTTAAAAAAAGACAATAAATGGAATATTTTTACTCCATTTAATAAAATGAAGTTATTGTTTGAAGTTGATGAATTACAAGCATTTAAATCTAATCACATGGGAACGAATTATATTGAGATTAAAGGTGAAAAAATATTAGAATCTGAATTCTCATTTGCATTTGAGATTATTGCATCTGCTCCTAGAGCAATATCATCAGAAAGACAAAAGTTAATCGAAGAAATATCATTGTTTGACAAAATGACTAATGATATTCAAAAATTTGAAGATACTTTTGTATGGTATAAATCAGATAAAAAAATGGGTTTAATAAATACTAAAACAGATATAATTACAGAACCCATTTATGATAACATTCGACCAATAGATTTTGGTTTTGCAAAAATTTGGCAAAATTCAAAAGTAGGTTTAGTAAATAACAGTGGGGAAATCATCCTCAAACCGGTTTGCAATTCAATAACTGATTTTGAATGGTACGGGAGTTGTAAGTATAGTAAATTTAATATAGATGGCTTATTTGGATTACTTGACTATCAAGGAAACGTTTTTATAGAAGCAAAATATGATGAAATAAAAGACATTGGAGATGGGAAAACTGTTCTTAGCCTAAATGGGGAAGTAAGAGAACTTGAATTTGATGAGTTAATGAATATCGCTAAGAGTAAATAAAACAATTTTGATGTTATATTTAAACCATCAAGATTCAAATTATTGTTGCAATTTGCTTGTAACAAACGTGTCAGTTCTCCTAGTGAAAGAAAAGCAAGAAGATCTAATAAACTTGTTTTAGTAAATTTTTACTTGATTCAAAAATAAAAGAAATTAAAAGAGAGTTGGATGGATGGTCTATGAAAAAGTTATTTATTTTAATCTTGTTATTGCTAAGCATAGCATTAATGGGTGAAACTTATTACGTATCAATTAATGGAGATGATGAGGATGCTGGAACTAGCCAAATGCCTTTCAGAACAATACAGCATGCAATTTCAACCGCAGTAGATAATAATGTCACAGCAGAAATATTTATTGAATATGGAGAATATAACGAAAATATTTCTATTTTATCTGATAACTCTGATTTAACATCTTTAGTTATTACTGGAGTAATAAACGATCAAAATCAAGATTATCCAATGATAAATGGATCAAATAATGGCGATGTGATCTATGTTCATTTCACAAATTTATCTTTAACTTTAAATAACTTAGCCATACTCAATTCAGGAAATGTGAGTAATTTATTATATCCCAATGATCCTAATTCAGTTTCAATTAATGATAGCGGGATAAATTTGGTTCGTTCTTTAAATACGATTATTAATAACATTTCTTTTTCAAATTGTCTAACTTCTTTATGTGTTCGAAATTCATCGCTTACAATTCAAGATTGTGATTTTCAGAATGCTAAGTTACCTCAACATCCTGATTATGCGAATTACTACATTTTTTTGTATCCATATACAGCCAACTATGTATCAACATCTATCACAATTGAGAATTGTAATTTCCTTGAATCAAACAATACATTAAATACCATATTAAGATCTGTTAGAGTTGGTTTTAATGTAAATAACTGTCTATTTGAAGGTAATACAACTCCATTAAAACTGACAAATATTGGCTCATTATGCTCTGATTATTATGCTAATATATCTGATTCCATATTTAATATTGCATCACCATTTCATGTTTTTAGATTATATAATTCTGCTGTTACATTTGTTAATAACGTAATAAATGTTCCAGTATATGGTAGTGGTGCTAGTAGCTCAATATTTTTTATACACCAATATGATATAGCAACACGGGGATGGAATAATTTATTATTACAAAACAATAGATTCATTTTGAATAGACATTTACTAAATTTGTATCAAGTACTAAGTTCATATGAATTTAATATTGAAATGAAGAATAATACTTTTGATGGTTCAAATTATGCTATTTTTTATGAAAGCAGTAATAATTTATATGATTTATCAAATACGAATGTTAATAGTTTTAGTAATAATATCTTTGCTGGTAATATGTATTTAACGATAGATCATTTGGGATACATAGAAACATTAGATATTGGTTATAACTGCTTTCCTGAAAATTTTGATACGTCTCCTTACTCAAATGACTTCTTGAACAACTTTGTTGAGATGAACATTTTTTGTGATCCAGTTTTCAATGACACTGATAATGATGATTACACACTTTTTTTTGAAAATGGTAGTAACCATAGTCCATGTATAGATGCAGGTGATCCCAACAGTGATTTTGATCCTGATGGTACCTTTGCAGATATGGGGTTTTCTTATTATCATCATGACGGATATAGTCATTTATTTGATGATGGCATACATTGGGTTTCTTTTCCAGTTCTTAATGAACAGGAATACTATACTGGATTTAGTGATTATTATGAACAAGCATATACTTTAAATGGTGATTATGGAATATTCCAAAATCCATCAACAGGCTACAGTACAATAGATGGTTTCTCAAGGATAGATGGTAAACGTATAGGCTCAGCTGAAATGTACATTGAACCAGTAGGTATAAATTACTCAGATAATGATATCGGTTTCGGGAATATGTTATTCCGACATGAAGGTTATCAAATAACTATAGAAGATAGTAATCAGGAAACTCCTTTTACAACTTATGGTAGTCTATATGATAATGTACCATTACCGTCACAGCTAGACATGGATACAGGTGAATATCACTGGTTAGGATATTGGCTCTTAGAATCCAAAAATATTGTTGATGCTTTTGGTGATTTTTGGGAAGATGTTGAAAAAATAAAATCTCAGGATTGGTATTATGATAGACAAAGCATTATTAGGGATATTGGAGGAGCTATAAAACCATCTCAAGAGACTGAAGGTAAAGTAATGGAATATGGAAAAGCTTACATGATTTGGTTTAAAGGTGATCCTTTTGTTACACCTCCTATTGCAGGTTTTAAATGGGATGATAATTCTCAATCTTCTGTTCCATTGATGAGAAGTATACCAGAAAATTTTGAATTTACAGAGAAGACAAATTATGAAGCAATTGATCTGCTTAATATTCCAGCTGGTGTAGAAGAGATTGGTGTATTTGAGAATGGAATATGCCTTGGTGCGGTAGTTGTTCAAGATAGTTCAGAGCAGGTCTTGGTTTATAGTGATGCTGTAAACAGAGACGCAGGTAATTTTACTTTTGAATTATTTACTGGAGCTAGATTTACAGAAAAGATCAAAAAGTATAAAGTGCTAAATTTTCGATCTGGTGAATTTGAATCTAAGCCGCTCACCGCAGGTAGAAATGAATATTCTGTAATAAGATTTAATTCAGATTATGAT
>JAMOQH010000184.1 GCA_027064085.1 bacterium
ACACTAAAAAAGATTAAAAAATACAGTTTTTTCATATACCCTCCTTGATATAAAGTATAACATCATATAAATAAGTATATTTTTTACAAATAAAATTCAATCGGAGAAAATACCTATCTAAAATATTATTACAGATAATTGATAAATAAGAATTATTCAACATTCTGAGGAGTATATCCATTATTTTCTGTTCCTATTCCAAGTTCTGAATGAAAATTATCGCCCCAACAATATAATCTATTATTATTTTTAATTCCACATGTATGAAAATAACCAGCACTAACTTTAGTCCAAGTAGTATCACTTCCAACCATTTTAAAGATTGTTGATGAGGTAGTATTTCCTGTGCCAAGTTGTCCTTTATCATTTGAACCCATACAATATAATGTATTTTCAGATATTCCGCATTTATGGGATTTACCAAGTGAAACTTTATTCCAATTATTGTTATTTATTATTTGAGGTGAATTTGTTTCGTTTCCAAAACAGTATAGTTTTTGAGCTTTTATACCGCATATTTCATTATAACCTACTGAAATATCGCTCCAATTTTCTGCCATATCAACTCTTTGAGGTATATTTGAATTATTGTATTCACCCCAGCAGTATAGTTTTCCTTCTTTTATTCCACATGTGTTATTACCACCCAAAGAAATTTTACTCCATGTGTTATCTATGCCAACTTGCTGTGGAGTACTTCGGTTATTTGTATCACCAAGGCCAAGTTGACCTTTACTATTGTTTCCCCAGCAAAATAAATTACCATTTCTAATACCACATGTTGCATTATATCCGCATGAAATATTTTCCCAATCTGAATTTAAGCCAATTTGTGAGGGAAGACTAGTGTTTTCACTGTTTGTACCAAGTTGTCCGCTTAAATTACTTCCCCAGCAAAATAGTTTGCCATTTTCAATTCCACATGAATGGTCTCCACCCATTGATATTTTAGTCCAGTTTGTGTTATTTCCTACAACTCTTGGTGTACTTTGATTTACTGAGCTTCCAATTCCAAGCTGACCACTCCAGTTTTTTCCCCAGCAAAATAATGCTCCATTACTAATTCCGCAGGTATCACTGTCTCCTGTGGCAAGTGATTCCCAATTTCTAACACAAATACCATTTTCTTTGGTAAAACCTATAATGCATTCACAAAAATAGCCATTTATTCCATCTACACATTTTTCATTTTCAGAGCAGTTTGCTCCAATACATTCATCAATATTATTTTGACAATATCTTCCGTCAAATCCAGGAGTGCAGTTGCATGTAAATGAGTTTGCTCCATCTATGCAAGTTCCACCGTTTTGGCATGGATTTACAGCTCCACAATCATTTTGATTTATTTCACAAAAATCCCCTTCATATCCATCTGGACATGAACAAAAGAAACTTCCAGGATAGTTTTCACATGTTCCTCCATTTTTACAGGGGGAGTTTTGACATTCATCTATATCTGTTTTGCAGTCTGCTCCTTCAAAACCATTATTACATTCACATGTTGTTTCATTATTTGCATTTAATATACAATTACCATTATTACCACAGGTGAAAATATTACAGTCATTTTGATTTAAACAAATATTGTCCTGATACTGAAAAAAACTTTCTGCACATTTCCATTTTGTACAATATTCTATATCACTCCACCTTTTGGTTTGGGGGTTATAGGTTATTTGAACTGTTTCGATTATATCAATGCTATTGTTAGGTTTATTCGGGTTTGGTTTACAATTAACAGTTTTGGTGTTTTCAATACATTCATTGTTTTCAAGATGGTCTGTTTCATTTTTGCAATTACATATAGGTTTATTGTTTTGAATTTTACATATTTGATTTTCCGAACAAAAATTTTCACATGGATTATTTTGACATTTGTAGGTTTTAAGGTTGCAATAGTTTGTTTGACTGCAATCTGAATCTTGGTTACATTCCCGGTTATTCCCTGTAATAGTGTTAGTTTCTTGATTGCATGATGTAAAAATAATTAAAATTGATAGGAAAATAAGTGTTTTCATGATACGCTCTCAAAGTTCGATTAATTATAACCAATTATTATTTTTAAAACAATAAATTCTTGGTTTTTGTATGTTTTTTTACTAAAACTTGACAAACAAACTATATAGTGTAATGATAACACTATATAGTTTATTGGGGGTAAATTATGAAAACTATTATTTTCTTACTTATATTAATTTCAACTTATGTTTATTCTTCGGATTCTGATATGAAAATAAAGTTGAATATGGGATTGAATTATTCCAAATGGAATTTTAAAGACAGTTCGGGTGGTAAGAAAATGTTACATGAAATTGATCCATATTTTTTAAAAACAATATCCGTAAAAATCTTTAACTTTCATGGACTAGATTTTGATTTGTATTATCTGACAAATTCTTTGTTTTCATCATTGGGGTTTTCAGCTCCTGAAAATAAGGGAGATAAAGATGAAGATGGAATCCGAAGATTCCGTTTTATTGTGGAAACCAAAAAAACAAACTCTGTATCTTATGGCTTTCATGCTGATTTTAGAAAATTTCAAGGTACATCAGTTTATGAGGCGTATAAAAATTATCCAACACCCTCTGTAAATTTTTTTCCTTATGAAGGAGAACAAGGAGTTATTAAAGTTGGTGATAAAATGTCATGGTACACAACAATTCAAGAGTTTTCACTTTTTAGGAGGGTAAATTCAAAAATAGACGAAAGATTTTATAAATTTGGCATTTATTATCAAAGTAAAAAAGCTTTTAATTCCGTAAGTTTGAAAAAAGATATTAAAAATTATACAATATACATAAATGGCGTAATGGACCTTATTCAGTCAATGATAACCATATATTATACTCAAGGACTTGAAAAGAAAATTAATAAATGGCAATTATCCTCTGAAATGAATTTTGGGCTTGGATTTTCTTCTTATGAAAATCAGTTTATTGAAGCTTCATTTATAGATGGTTCTGCAATGAGTGCATATCTTGATGTTTTTGCCAAAAGAGATTTTTTGTTTCTAAATAAACCTGCTTTTTTAAAGATGGGGGTAAAAGGAAATGTTGTAAAGTATTTTACTTTTGGAGATGGAGGAACATCTGTAAAATTAAAAAAAGATATAAGTTATGAAACCTCCTATAGTGGAAGAAGAACAGCAGAAAAGGGTGAGGAGTGGAATCTAGAATTAGATAGATATGAAACTATCTGGGGTGCTTATCTTGAATTTCAAATAGTGTTTTAAATTTGGGAGTAAATTATGAAGCTAATAAAAGTTGCAAGCTCTATTCTTAATCAAAAACCACTTGATTGGGATAATAATAAATTAAATATAATAAATGCAATAAATGAGGCAAAAGAAAATAATGCGACTATTGTGTTATTACCTGAAATGTCTATTACTGGATATGGTTGTGAAGATGCTTTTTTATCAACGGGGGTTCATAAAATAGCTTGGGATAGTTTGCTTGATATCTTACCGTACACAAAAGGTATAATTACTTCTGTAGGATTGCCTATTTTGTATAAAAATGCTGTATTTTCATGTGCGGCTTTACTAGCTGATGGGGAAATTATAGGTTTTGTTGCAAAGCAAAATTTAGCAGGAGATGGAATACATTATGAACCTAGGTGGTTTAAACCTTGGCCTGCAGGAGTTATTTCTAATATTAATGTTAAAGGGCAAAAATATCCTATTGGAGATATAGTTTTTAATGTTGGGGGAGTGAAAATAGGATTTGAAATATGTGAAGATGCATGGGTTGCTAATAGGCCTGGAAGTATTCAAGCTCTTGAGGGGGTTGATATTATTTTAAATCCAAGTGCAAGTCATTTTGCATTTGATAAACTTCAAACTAGAAAGCGATTTGTAATAGAAGGAAGCCGTGCCTTTAATGTTAGTTATATATATTCAAACTTGGTTGGAAATGAGGCGGGAAGGGTTATTTATGATGGTGGTGCATTAATTGCTATGTCTGGTAAATTAATTGCAGAGGGAGAGAGATTTATATTTAAAGATTACTCTTTAACTTATGCCGTAATAAATATTTCAAAAACAAGAACTATGCAAGCTAGAATTAGTAGTTTTAGACCTAAAATTGAAGATGATAATAGTTTATATACTCCATTTGAGTATAGGGATGTTGAATATAAAGTTTCTAAATTGAACTTAAAGCAATCATGGGAATCATCAAATCATTTAAAAGAAGAAGAATTTACTCGTAGTGTTACTTTGGGGTTATTTGATTATTTAAGAAAATCATATTCACAAGGTTTTGTTGTTTCTTTAAGTGGAGGAGCTGATAGTACCGCAACTGTTGTGCTAATATCATTAATGGTTCATTTAGCAATAAAAGATTTAGGTTTTGAGGGCTTTTTAGAGAAACTAAAGCATATTAAAGCTATTCAAGACAAAGTAACTGTACCGGAAATTGTACAAGAATTGCTTTTAACTGCCTATCAAGGTACTAGAAATAGCTCTGATACAACTAGAAACGCTGCTCTTAAAATAAGTGAGGCTGTAAATGCAAATTTTTATAATTTAGAAATTGATAATTTAGTAGAAGCATATAAAGTTATGATTGGCAATGCAATAGGCGAAACTTTAACTTGGGAAAAGCATGATTTAACTTTACAAAATATTCAGGCAAGAGTTAGGTCTCCTGGTATATGGATGTTTGCAAATTTAAAAAACTTTTTATTACTTTCAACTAGTAATAGGTCAGAGGCTGCTGTTGGCTATGCAACTATGGATGGAGATACGAGTGGAGGCTTAAATATTATAGGTGGAATAGACAAAGCATTTTTAAGAAAATGGTTAATTTGGATGGAAAAGCAAGGTCCTCTTGGCTTATTTAATATTCCGGAATTAGTTTTAGTAAATGAACAACAACCAACTGCTGAATTAAGGCCTTTATCATCAAATCAAACAGATGAAGCAGATTTAATGCCTTATGAAATTCTTGATGCAATAGAAAAAAGTTCAATAAGGGATAAATTAATGCCTTTAGAAGTATTTTTAATTATTAGAACAGAATTTGGAGGAATTTATACTCAAAAACAGTTGGCTTTATGGATTAAAAAGTTTTTTATCTTATGGAGTCGAAACCAATGGAAGCGAGAAAGGTATGCCCCTTCATTTCATTTAGATGACGAGAATTTAGATCCGAAAACTTGGTGTAGATTTCCTATTTTATCTGGTTCATTTAAAAAAGAGTTAGTAGCTTTAGAGGTGTTTATTAATGAATAATAATTTTGAATATTCAAAAATTTTAAATACTGTTGATGCTGTTGTATTTACTTATGATAATGAAGAATTAAAAATATTATTAGTAAAGCGGGAAATAGAGCCTTTTAAAAATCAATGGGCACTTCCTGGAGGTTTTCTAAGAGATAATGAAACTTTAGAAATTGCCATTAAAAGAGAATTAAAAGAGAAAGCTAATATAGAAAGCATTTTTTTAGAACAATTACATAGTTTTAGTTCTATTAATAGAGATCCTCGTGCGAGGGTAATAACTACAGCATTTTATGCTCTTATTAATAATAGTAATTATAAAATTAAAGCTGATGCAGATGCTATAGATGCAAAATGGTTTTTATTTAATTCTAATTTTAAGCTTGCATTTGATCATAATTTAATAGTTGATATGGCTATAAAGAGATTAAAAAAAAATTTAGAATATAGACCCATAGGTTTTGAGCTATTACCAAAATATTTTACTATTAGTCAAATTCAAAAATTATATGAAATTATCTTTGATAAAGAAGTTGATAAAAGAAATTTTAGAAAGAAATTATTAAAGACAGAATTAATTATAGAAACAGATAAATTTGATAAAACTGGAGTAAAAAGGCCTGCTAGATTATATTTTTTTAATGAAGACAAATATAATGAATTCAAGAAAGAAGGCTTTAAGTTTAAAATAATATAGGAGTAAGTATAAAAAGAGCATTGATTTTATTTGATATACAAAAAGCTAGAGTAAAGATATTTAGTGCCACTTCAATCATACAAACTATGTTTTCCGTGGATTTACCAGCCAAAGTCTTTTAAATGATGATTAAAATAAATCACTAAGCTCTTGACAAAACTAGTATAAAATTATATATAGATATTGAGTCAACACTAGCGAAAGGGATATTTAATTTCTTTGTGTCTAGTAAACTTTTTATAAAGGTGGTAAAACTTATGCGTAAACTTAAGTCAAAAGAATTAAGACCTCTTGAAATTAAGGTTGATAACGACAATGTTGAAAAGGCTATTTCATTTCTTAAAAGAAGAATGGCTACAGAGGGGATTTTAAAAACTCTCAAAAACAAAAGATACAATCTTAAACCTTCTGTTGCTAACAAGATTAAATCTCTTGAAGCAGAAAAAAGAAGAAGAAAAGACAGAAAATTAAGAAGTAGATAATTCTTAAAACCTAAATTTTAAATGGGGTGAAATATTTTTTTGTTTTACCCCATTTTTTATTTTTCTATGAATCCTTATAACAATATATATTAGAATCAATAATATTATTATTTTAGTTCACAAAAAATTCTTATAATTAATAAATTTATTACAAAACAGTTGATTATAAGTTGCTTGAGTGTTATAAGTTTTTTTTTATTGAGGTAGATATGAGTATCTTAGAAAGAATTAAGGAAAAGGCAAAGCAAAACAAAAGAAGAATTGTTTTACCTGAAGGTGAGAGTGAAAGAACTTTAAGGGCAGCAGATATTATCTTAAAAGAGGATATTGCTGATTTAATTTTATTAGGTAATCTAGATAATATTAATAAGTTTGAAAAAGAAAATAATTTAGACTTAAGTAAAGCTATCAAAATTGACCCTAAAAATAATGAATATAAGGAAAGATATATTGAGAAGTTTTTTGAGCTGAGAAAGCATAAAGGAATTTCTCTTGAAGATGCCAGAGGCTACATTGAGCAAGCTATTTATTTTGGACCCATGATGATTTACATGGGAGATGCAGATGGAGAAGTTAGTGGTGCGGAACATACTACTGCTGATACCGTTAGGCCTGCTCTACAAATTGTTAAAACAGCACCTGGATTAAGTGTTGTTAGTGGTGCAATGATTATGGTTAGTGATAAAATAGAATTTGGAGATAATGGTGTGCTTGTTTTTGCTGATGTGGCAATTACACCTAATCCAAATGCTAAGCAACTAGCCGAAATTGCAATTTGTTCTGCAGAAACTGCTAAAAATGTAGCTGGAATTGAAGAACCCAAGGTTGCAATGTTATCATTTTCAACAAAAGGTTCAGCTAAACATGAATTAGCTGATAAAGTTATTGATGCTTTAAATATTGCAAAAGAAAAGGCACCAGAGTTAAATATCGATGGAGAGCTACAAGCTGATGCCGCAATAGTTGCATCTGTTGGTAAAAAGAAATCTCCAGACTCAAAAGTAGCAGGTAAAGCAAATGTTTTGGTATTTCCTGATTTGCAGGCAGGCAATATTGGTTACAAATTAACTCAACGCTTTGGAGATGTTGATGCTGTTGGACCAATATTACAGGGATTAGGAGCCCCAATCAATGATTTATCTAGAGGTTGTTCTGTAGATGACATAGTAAATTTAGTTGCAATTACTGTAAATCAATGTAAATAAATAAAAATCCCCAAGGGTAAAGAATTATTGCTTTACTTTTTGTGGATAAAGAGGGAAATATGAAGATATTAGTAATAAATTCAGGAAGTTCATCATTAAAATACCAGTTAATTGAAACAAATGGTGAAAAAGTTTTAGCAAAAGGTCTGGTAGAGAGAATTGGATTAAAAGGAGCAGTCTTAAGTCATTATGTTGATGGAAAAGATGCATATAAACTAGAAGAAAAAATACCAACTCATGATGATGCTGTAAGTATCGTATTAAAGTTACTTGTTGATGAAAAATATGGAGCACTTAAGGATATTAAGGAGATTGATGCTGTAGGGCATAGAGTTGTTCATGGGGAAAGTGTTTATTCTGATTCAGTAATTATAACAGAAGATGTAATGGATATTATTCAGGAAGCTAGTGAACTTGCACCATTGCATAATCCAGCTAATCTTGTCGGTATAATCGCTTGTCAACAAGTCTTATCGGTACCCATGGTTGCAGTATTTGACACTGCTTTTCATCAAACTATGCCTGAAAAAGCTTATATATATGCAATACCTTATGAATATTATGAAAAATACAAAATAAGACGTTATGGTTTTCACGGGACTAGTCATAGATTTGTTACAATGAAAACTGCAGAAATTTTAGGGATAAAACAAGAGAAAATTAACTTAGTAACATGTCACTTAGGTAATGGTAGTAGTTTTACCGCAATAAAAAATGGTAAATCAATAGATACAAGTATGGGGTTTACACCTCTTGAGGGAATGGTTATGGGTACTCGTTCTGGTGATTTAGATCCTTCAATAGTAAATTATATTGAAGATAAAGAAAATTTATGTTGTAGTGATATGGATTCTATACTAAATAAAAAGTCTGGTTTACTAGGCTTATCTGGTGTGAGTAGTGATATGAGAGATTTAGAAGTAGCTGCTGATGAAGGAAATCATAGGGCAAGAGTTTCTTTAGACTTGTTTTCATATAGGGCTAAAAAGTATATTGGGTCTTATGCAACAGCAGTAGGACCAACATTAGATGCTATTGTTTTTACTGCTGGAATCGGTGAAAATGCTCCCGAATTAAGAGAAGAGATTTGTAAAAATCTAGAAATTTTTGGTGCGAAATTAGATAATGAAAAAAATTATGCGGCAAATCCTTGTATTATTAGTACTGATGATTCAAAAGTAAAAATAATGGTTGTTCCCACAAATGAAGAACTTATGATTGCTCTTGATACAGAAAGGGTTGTTAATGAATACTTGAGTAATAAGTGATTACATCCATAGTTCTCTTGATTTTCCTGATACATCAATAGGTTTTTTTATCAAATACTTCTTTATTTTATTATAATTTTTTTCATTTTTAATGTATACTAATTCCCCGTCTAAGATTATATTATTCCAGTGTTTTAGATAAGTATTTGCTAGTGTTTTGTTTTTGGCAAAATAATCAGGCACAGGAAAATATCTAATATCCTTATTATTATATAAGTTGATATATTCAATAACATATTTTTGATAAAAAATAGGTTTAAAAATTTGATTAATAGATGTTATAAAAATCTCACTGATTTCTTCTTTTTTTACTAAAATTGAAAATTTGTCTTTAGACTCATTTATTTCTATAATATTTTCTATCTCTTCATTTTTGTTTATTAAACCTAAGTCAATAAATGAATAAAATATAACTTCTACTGTTTTTCTTATAAAATTTTCTTTATTGAAAGTTTTTCTTAGTAGTTTAGTTCCTGAGATTAATAAGAGTATAAGAAAAATAAAAAACTCAGCACTTCCACTTTTAAAGTTTATAAAGTCTGTTAAATGAAAAGTAAAAATAGAAGCTACAAGCATCATTATATCGGCAAATAAAATAGAGCGTAAAATGTAATGCTTAGATGTTGTTTTAGTAAAATAATTTGTATTTTTTTTAGATTCTTTTTTTTCATTTTTAGAACTATTTCTTTTTATTTTTCTTGAACTTATTTCTTTTGTATTGAATTCAATTTTCTGGACAAAATTATCTCTATATTTTTCCCCGATCTTCCAATCCACATAGGTATCTCCTCTCTTTTTAGCAAGCTCTAAAGAGTTTTGATTTATTATTTCTATGTGTTCAAGTTTTTCTTTTTCAAGACCTAAGTGAGATATACCTCTTTCTATTAGTCCACTAGGGGAGAGTGATAGAAACTGTTCATGCTTCTTTTTAACTCTTTTTAAATCATAATATCCGGTTTCAATATTGGGAATTATAGTAATAATTTCCCATATATTAGCTACCTTGTCGGCACGACAAGGGTCTTTTCTTAGTGCCCGTCCTCGTATTTGATTTACGGATACGAAAGAGGAAGTTACTGTAAGGTCAATAAGGGTGTTTATTCTTACATTATCATAACCTTCACCGAGTAACGAGCGAGTACCGATAAGCAGTCTTGTCTTGTCGGTATATGTTAAGTTGGTTATGTGTTCCAGCAATTCTGTTGTATTGCTGGGATTTTCAAGTAAAAGGTAGTTTTCTTTTTCTTGAAAATTGAGATTAAACTTAATAAATTCGTTTTTTAACTCCTTATGAATCATCATTTTTTTACCTGTAATCATAATGGGTTTAAGTTCATTGTAGAGTTTAGTATTTGATATATGAATAAAAACACCACTTGCTCCGCCAAGAGATGGATCAATTATTTTTTTTAGACTTTTTTTGTTGTGTGCTTCGATAAAATCTGTAAGAACAAGTCCCTTTAGTTCTTTAGCAAGTATCCTAAATTCATTTTCAAGGATTGTTTCAACTGCTTTTATTTTAGCATTTGATACTTGTAGGATATTTGAGATATTGTTTTTTATTTCTATGACTCTATTTTTATGTAAATTAAAGCCAAGCTTTTTCCATGTTTTGAGGATCATTTCTTTCAGTTTAGCTATTTCTGCTTGCTGTTTACAACTTGTCGGTTCTGTATTACGAGCATTGTTTTGTTCTGACATTTGAATATTGATAATATAATCATAATAATATGCTCTGAAAAGACAGGCGTAATCATAAATAGATATATCCTCAAGCATTTCATCTTGAACGATTATTTCAACAGGAATACTTAAATCCTGATGTAGAATATATTTAATCATGGCTATTGCTATATCAGGTTCTTTAAGATAGTATTCATTAAAAGATATGGGGGTTGACTCATATAAAGGATTTTTTATGAAAAGTTCTGTATATTCGGTTAAATTGTAGTCTAAAATTAAGCTTTTTGATAGTTCATTTATTTCATTTATCAATGTATATATAGCATTTGTTTCTTTATTTAAAAAACTCAGTTCGCTATCCGTTGGAGTAACAAAATAAGGCAAATCTCTAAAAGGTGCGAGATTCCCATCTTTTACAACTGCAGGAATAGGTACCTGATAATCTACTTCCCCCATAATTTCCAAATATACTTGTTTTTCTTTATTTGACTTATCTTTGGGTGGGGTAGCTGTTAAACCAATTACTACAACGCGATATGGAGCTTTCTTTATAAAAATTTTAATTATTTCAGCCCAGTAATTAAGCAAATGATGACATTCGTCTAGAACGATGGTTTTAAATTTATTATTAATAAGGTATTTTATGAGTTCTTCTGCATTTTTATGAAGTTTACCATTTTTATCTTTTACTGAAAAAGTTTGATAAGTTGTTGTTAATATTTCAGGATTGTTTTTTATATCAGAGCTTATCAGCTTTGTGCAGTCTTTATTGTTGATGGTATCTACTGCAAATGATTTAAATTTTTCTTCCCATTGATTTGCAATAGTTCGGTTTGGTGATAAAATAAATGTTTTTTCCTTTAATTTTAAGAGTAAAAGTAATCCAAGAATTGTTTTTCCGCTTCCAGGAGGAGCAACTATATGGAATGTATGGTCATTTTTTTCTTTATAGTTTTTAAGCATTAAATCATAAGCGTGTTTTTGGTAGATTCTGGGGATAAGAGCTAAATTACAGTCTTTGATTGAAGTCATAAAAACCTTCTATTATAAAATCTTTAAAGAAACCAGTTTATCAAATATGTATCTTTGAATGCAAGCAAACTAAAAAATTAAGATTAATTTATTAGAGATATAGTTACTTCAAGTCTGATAATGATTTATTTTGTAAACTAAACTTGAAATAAAAACATATATATAGTATAAATAATCTCTAACGGAGGATACTTTGAATAACATCTCAACTAACAAACCCACATATAAAAACATATTAAAACTCTCTGTACCAATTATGATAGGCATGTTTGTACATTATGCTTTTACATTTGCAGATAGATTCTTTATTTCTACCTTAGGATTAAAACAAGCTGCAGGTGGAGCAATAAGTTCAACTTTATTTTGGGTTATTTTTACTTTTGCAGGTTTAGTTTCAGGTGGAGCAATAGCATTAGTTTCTAGAAAAACAGGCGAGCATAATAACAAAGAATTAAAAGATGCAATAGAGCAATCATTACTATTAGCCTTGATTATGGGTATTACTATTGCAATTATTGGTTATTTTACAGCAAATCAGTTATTTGCATTTTTTAATGTAGAAAAAATTGTTGCTTTTTACGGAAAAGAATATTATCAAACATTTCTTTTTGGCTATCCTATGATGTATATTTCAATAACTGTCTCTGTAATCTTTCAGGCTGTTGGAGAAACTAAAATTCCAATGTTTATTTTTTCATTTATGAGCTTACTAAATATAGTTTTAGATCCAATTTTGATTTATGGAGTAGGGGATATCCCTAGTTTTGGAATCAGAGGTGCGGCTTATGCTTCTATTATTTCAGAAATTGTTTCAGGAATATGGATGCTTACCTTATTTTATAAAAAATTTAAAATCAACTTACTCATAAAGCCTAAACTAGATATGATAAAAAGAATTTTAAAAATTGGAGCATGGAGTGGTTTATCTGGATTTTCTCGGCCAGTATCAGGATTAGCTCTACAAAAAATAATTGCATTTTACGGTACTGCTGCTGTGGCAGGATTTGGTTTTGGAATTCAATGGTTATCTATTGCTTTTATTTTCGCGGAAGGAATTAGAGTTGCTGTTTCCACTATGGTTGGACAATATTTAGGTTCAAATAGATTAGATTATTTGAAATTAACTATAAAAAAGGCTTTTATCCTTGGCTCAATGGCTTTAGTTGGAAGTATTCTTTTAGGAGTAATTTTTGCAGAAGAAGGTATTTCTATTTTTAGTAATGATAAAGAAGTTATAAGAATAGGGTCTTCTTACTTAAGAATTGTAATGATTTCTTTAATTTTCGATATTCCTTTAACTGTCTTTTTAGCCGTTTTTTCAGGAGCAGGGGATACAAAACCTCCTATGATTATCTCTTTTATTGCAAATTGGCCTATAAAAATTCTTATGGCCTCAATTACAACTTATATTTTAGGAATGACAATTATTGCTGTATGGTATGCAGTTGCATTATCTATTGCAGTAGAAGGCATGGGGTTATATTTCTGGTATTTAAGAGGAAATTGGCTTAAAAAGAAAATTTAATTTGTTTTCAAAACTCCGTGTATATATACTAAAATTTAATCACTGATTCATTGAAACATTTTATGGTATTAACAAAACTCTATAGAAAAACTATTGTTTTTCATAAAGTTTCCGATATATTATTATATATGTTGAGGGTTTATGAGAGATAATAAAAGATTAGGAGTGGTGTTTACACCGCCAAATATTGCTGAATATATGAGTAAAGTACTTATATACAATTATTTAATTAAATATAGCAATAATCATGAAGAAATCAAAAAATTTATATGCGATGGTATAATAATTCAAGATAATATTCTAAAAAATAAAATAATTAATCTCTTTAAAACAATAAAAATCCTAGAACCATCAATTGGTGAAGGAGCATTATTAATTGAAATTACAAAGCTAATAATAAAATTAACAAATATAATTGATAAAAATAATAAAACTATAAAAAAAACTATAATACAATCACTTTATGGCTTTGAAATTAATAACAATTCATTAAATAAAGCTAAAAAAAATATCTTGAATATTCTAAATATAAAAGATGCTGAATTTAATTTTATTAATGCTGATTTTCTATTATTAAATCTTAAGGATAAAATTGAACAAAAATTCGATATTATTATTGCTAATCCTCCATACATCAAAGAAAAACAAAATAAAGAATTATTTATTCCTTTTAAAAAAACTAAATATTATCAGGGAAGAATGGATATTTGGTATTTATTTTTACAATATTCTATAGATTTATTAAAAGATGATGCTATTCTTAGCTATATAATACCTAGTAACTGGGTAACAAATAAAAGTGCTGATAAATTAAGAACATCCATTAAAGAAAAAACAGAAATATTATCAATTATTGACTTTAATAATTATAATATTTTCTCTGAAGCAGCAATTCAAACGATGATACTAAACCTAAAAAAAGAAAAAACAAAAAAAGAAAAATATTTATGTTTATATAAAAAATATAATAATATTGATTTTCAAAATTTTTTAAATTTAAAAAATTTTGAAAAAGTTGAAGTAAACAATAATTCTATAAATTTAATATTTACCAAACATATAGTTATAAAATTGTTAGATAAAATAGAAAAGTCTTCTAATTTTAAATTATTAAAAAGAAAAGAAGCAACACAAGGAATAGTACACCCTCAGAACACTGTTTCTAAAGCAAATGAATCTAGTGAAACGGGGTTTAAATTCAATGACGGAGTTTTTGTTATTAATAGCTTAGAAAAAAGGGAGTTAAATCTAAGTAAAAAAGAAAAATATATAGTAAAACCAACATATACAACTAAAGAATTAAAGCAATACTTTAAGTTTGGTCTTCCTAGATTCTGGACAATTTATATTGATAGTTCTTTTAATAAAGAGAATAAAATAAAAAAATATCCTAACATAAAAAAGCATCTAGATAAATATATAAAAATAATGACATCTGATAATAAACCATACGGCTTACACAGACCAAGAAAAGATTACTTTTTTAAGAAGGGAGCTAAAATTCTTGTTGCAAGAAAATGTAAAATTCCTACCTTTACTTATCTCGAAGATGAATGCTACCCAACCTTTACATTTAATGTTATAAAATCTGAAAGAATCAACTTAAAATATTTAACAGTACTGCTCAATTCTAAATTAATGATATTTTGGCTAAAATATAAAGGTAAAATGCAAGGAAAACAATTTCAATTAGATATTGATCCTCTTTTAAATATTCCAATTATAATTAACACTGAGAAAACAAGTATATTAGAAGATAAACTTAATATATTAATTAAAGAAAAAAAATTAAAAAAAGATATAATTTTAGAAATAGATTCAATAATTTATGAAATTTATGGACTTAATAAGCAAGAAATTGATATAATAGAGAGTGATATCAAGGAGAGTCATGAAGAATATATTATTACTAAAACCTGAAATTGAGGTTTTTAAATTAACCGATAATCAAAAAATAGCAAGAGCTAAAATAACTGAAGTTACAGATTTTGAAATTAAAATAGCTATAATAAACAGAATAGAAAAATTGAAAATTGGAGATAGTATCCAGTGTAAATTTAAACATAAAAATCAAAATGTAAGATTTAATGCAAAAGTAAAAGATGAAACATCTATTTTCTTAATTGGAGAATTAATCTTTGATGATGAAAAAAATTACTTAAGAGTAGATGATGATATTAAAATAAATTATAAAAAAATAAAAATGTCTCAAATTAATAAATACATGAGTGATGTTTATAACTCAAAAGACAATATAATATCTTTGACCTCTCTTTTAGATAGAGGGGATCCTTATTTTAAAATACTACAGTATCTTATATCAAGAATAGATGAGTTAAATGAAACAGTTACTAATTTAACTGATGTTATTCAAAATAATGGCAATAAAATCTTTGAAGAAATGTTTGTAAATATTTCTGCAAGTGGTATGAAAATAAAAAAACAAGAAAGTGTTAAAATGGGAGATGTACTATTTATTGAAATGAAAATTGAAATCAATTTACGATATCATATAATAAAAGTAATTGGAGAAGTAATTAAAGTCCAAGAAAATTATTTTATAATTGAATACAGAATGATTTCAAATAAAGCAAAAGAAAATATAATAAGATATTCCCTTCAAAAAGAAAGAGAAGCAATTAATTTAAAAAACAAATAAGAAAGTTTTAATCAATAGTTATATCTTTTCTAATTGCTAAAGTTTCTAACATATAATTAGCCATTTGATTAGGCTTAGTTCCTGGGCCGAAACCAGCATTAAACCCTAAAGTCATAGCTAATTTATGGTCAATTCTTGGACCACCTAAAATAAGTAGCATTTCTCCATATACTCCTTGTTCTTTTGCCTTTCTTATAAAATCTTTTGAATTTTGTATATGAACTTCTTTTTGAGTAACAACTTGAGAAACTAAAATAACATCAGCATTTACTGATTTTGCATATAAAATTAAATCTAAATTATCAACTTGAGCACCAAGGTTATAAGCATCAATATATTTATATCTCTCTAAACCATAATCTCCACTATATCCTTTCATATTCATTATCGCATCAATTCCAACACTATGAGCATCTGTACCAGTACAAGCTCCAACAACGATAATAGGTTTTTTGAACTGCTTTTCTATAACTTTATCAACTTCTTTGAGATTTCTAGCTTTTACTTCAACTTCAGGAACATCAATAATACTAAAATCAATAGTTGCATTATGTTTTGCATAAGCTACAAAAAAAGAAAATTCATCTCCTGCATTTTCCATTGTTGTAATATATACATTAGTATAACCCATTTTTTGTAAATATAACTTAGCTGCTTCTTTTGATTTATTGGAATTTTTAACAGGTAGAGTGAAACTTAACTGAATCATTCCATCGTTTAGGGTATCCCCATAAGCTTTTAAGTTCTTTAAATCTAAACCTTTCATAGTTTTACCTACTTATATAAATAAATATTAAAAATTTTCAAAATCCTCATCGTCTTCATTATTTATGCTGTTTGCATCTAATTGTTCTTCTTGTTTTCCTTTCTTTGCTAATTTTCTTTTATTTTTCTCTTGTTTCTTTTGTAGTTTTTCTTGTGTTTTAGTTTCTATATTATGATATAAATGAACCATCCATACAATTGCAATAATTGGTACAATTAAATTTAGAATAGGGACAAGAGTCATTAAGGTAATCATTAAACCACCAGTATAAACTTTAAATTGGTTTTTATTCTTTAATTCACTAGCTTCAGGTTTACCAATTGTATAGCCGGCAGCAGATTCAAAAAACTCACGCCCTAAAAGATATGAGTTTAATATTAAGCTCATAAGAAAGCCTATTCCAAAATAATACCATGGAATAACCAAAATATTTAAAAATAGTGATATAAGTGTAAATTTTATATCATGTAAAAAGTCAGGCCAGAATTTAGCTTTTCCTTCTTTTCCCCCAGCATAGTATTTATCTTCAACTCTTTTAATAACAAATTCTTCAAAAAAACCAGCAATTAAAGGTATTAAAACAGGTAACATAAACCATGTAATCACAATTGCTAGCGTTCCCGTAAAGTATTTTAATAAAGATCTAAGCCATTCAGTTTCTAAATTGGCTATTTCATTTGAATAGTGCATTGCTAAAAATGTAAATAATCCGCCAATTAAAAGAGAAATTAATATATCATATACAACATACCTTACCAATTTGGCTTCTGTAAAGGATTTTAAGGTTTTCATTAATGGAAACATAATTCCCTCTAAAAATATAATTATATTATAAATATAGTTTTAAAATATGCAAACTTTATTTTTATTAATCTACTCCTATTGAAATCAAAGGTTTTAATTAAAACCTTTGATTCCCCCAAAAAAAGAGTAGGGTAGAGTCTTGACTTTTTTTTACTATACTTAAAAAAAGTCTTGACTTTTTTTAAATATAAATTAGAATAGTCAAGAAATGGAGGTTTTATGGAACGCTATCAACAAGATATAATAGAAAAAGATTTGGAAAAGAAAATGGTATTCATAGTAGGGCCAAGGCAGGTAGGAAAAACATGGCTGGCTAAAAAAATAGCCATGAAGTTTAAAAATTCCCTCTATTTGAATTATGATAACTCAAAGCACAGAGAGATAATAAAAAATGAATCATGGCTTAATAAAACAGATTTGATTATCTTTGATGAAATTCATAAAATGAAAAATTGGAAAAACTATCTTAAAGGTATATTTGATACTAAATTACCTCACTTAAAAGTCCTTGTTACAGGTTCTGCAAGACTTGAAACCTTTCATCAGTCTGGAGATTCTATGGCTGGTAGATATTATTTACATCATCTTTTGCCATTTTCCTTAAAGGAAATTGCAGAAGTAGATAAACTTATAAAACCTGCGTCTGTACAGGACCTTCTGATTAATCTTGGAGGATTCCCAGAACCATACTTATTAAAAAAAGTTAAAGAAGCAAACAGATGGAGAAAATTATATATAAACGGCTTAATAAGAGAAGATATACTTAATTTTGAAAACATCAGAAATTTAAAAACAATAAATTTACTTTTTGAATTACTCAGAGAAAGAATTGGAAGTCCTTTGTCATATAATTCACTTGCAAATGACCTTAACACGAGCCCTAATACTATAAAAAAATATATTGAAATACTAGAAAGCCTCTACATAATTTTTAAAATAACTCCTTATAGTAAAAATATTGCTCGAAGTTTATTAAAAGAACCAAAGATATATTTTTTTGATACGGGACTAATTAAAGGAGATAATGGTATTAAATTTGAAAATTATGTTGCGATTTCCTTGTTAAAGAACTGCTTATACGAAAATGACAGTAATGGCGAAAGTTATAATTTACAATACCTAAGAACCAAAGACGGAAAAGAAGTTGATTTTGCCATAGTAAATAATAATGAAATATCTAAAATCATAGAAGTAAAGCACAGGAAAAGTGAAATACCAAAAAATTTAAAATATTTTTCTGAAAAATATAATCTTAAAGGAATACTTTTATTGAAGGAAGCTAAAAATGAATACCAGCAAGGAAATATTGAAGTAAGATTATCAGAAAACTATCTATCAGAATAACAAACACTCAATGTCCTATAAGATACATTATGTAAACTACCGTTTACATAATGTGAATAAATCCATTATTGAGAACTGACATTAACATTTTTTGCTATAACCACCTTACAAAAACATTTTTCATCAAGATTTCACCATAATATAATAAAAATTATTAAAATATATTAATAATTTTACTTCTCAATTGAAATTCATATAAATATTATGATATTATATTATGTTATTATTTTTCTTGGAGTAAAATTTATGGATATAACTTGTGATAAATGTAAAACAGTATCTTCTATACCAGATGCTGCAATTCCTGATGAAGGAATTACCTTTGAATGCCCTCATTGTTCTGCACAATTATTTGCAAAATTAGATAATTCTCAACCCGAAGAAGATTTATTCGGAACTAATTCATTATCATTAGATACAGGAATTGATGACCTAGATAACCTTGAAGCATTAGATATGGACATGAGCGAAGAATCCCTTTCCATTGATATAAACCAACTTAATGCTGAGGATATTTCTCCCTCAATGCTCTATAATACTGAAGAAATGCAAAACCAAGAAAATAAACCTAAATTAGATAAAAAAATACCTCCCTTAAAAATTAAAGAAAGAAAAGATATAAATTCTCAAGAAAACTCAATACCTCAAGAAGCAATACCTTCAAATACTTTAAATTCTTATCTAAATTCAAGATCAGCATCTGTTCAGGAACAAAAAACTCAAATATCTCCACTACTGATTTTTTTAATGGCCTTATTAATTGTAGGTGGAGCATCAGGTTATTATTTTATGTTTATGAAGGATAAGAACCTAAACAAACAAATTATTATGACTCCAGAAATAAAACAAATTATTGAAAAAACCTATAAAGATAATCCAAGCGACTATAAGAAAGCACTTGATAACATTTCCAATAAACTTGCTCAACAACCTAATCATATCCTTTATAAGACTAGCTATATATATATTGCGGCAAAATATTTTATTTCAATTGAAAACATTATTGAATCTTTTGCTCCTGATTATGATACTTATTATAAGGATATTAAAAAATTTAAAGATAAATCCGCATTTATAAAAAAAGCAACTATTTATTATCAATTATCTAAAGTTTTAAATAAAAAAAGTGATATTCCCAATAAATTAAAGATACAAATCAATAATATAGCTGTTAATGACCCTGACTCATTACAATTAAAAGCTATTATTTTCTATAAAAATAAAGATTTAGAGAAGCTAAAAAAATTAGTTTCAGCTAGCAATCTTGACTCTAAAAAAATGCTCTCTACTTATTTTGTATTATTAAAAACAGAATTTATGAAAAATGAAAGTATTTCATTAACATTTAATAAAATAAAAGAAATAAACCCTAACCACATACATTCAATTTTTTTAAATATTGAATACTTACTAAAATATAATCAATTAGATAGTGTAAAAAAAGAATTAAGAAAAACAGAAAGCATAAAAAAAGAAATGACTTCTTACGAACTCACTCAACTATATTTATTAGAAGCTAGAAATGCTGTATTAAAATTACAGTTAAAAGAAGCATATCGTTTCGTTAAAATTGCAGAAGACCTTAAAGTTAAAAATGATGTTTTCTTTAAAGAAATATTAAATTTTTATTATCACAATTATTATAATAGCGCTGCTCTTAGCATGCTTAAGAATACATACCAAAAAAACTATTCAAAAGATTTTAAGATAAGCAAAATATACATAAATCTACTTATTAGAGATGGTGATTTTGGAAAAGCAGGTCAAATATCTACAGATTTAAGAAATAAATACCCTAAAAAACCAGAAGTTTACTACCTTTCTGCATTACTATCAAATAGTTTAGGAAATACAGTAATGGCTATTGATTTTCTAAAAAAAGCTCTATCTATAAATAACAAATATCAAGATGCTGTAGTTTTACTATCAGAAGAATATATTAAAAAAGGAAAAAAAGCTAAAGCGAAGCTTCTTCTTGAAGATTTCATTAAAGATTTTAAGCAAAATACATTGGTAAAAGAAGGTTTAGCCCTACTCTATTACAAAAATAAAGAATTTAATAAATCATTAAAACTATATAATGAATTATTAAATGAAAAAGAAATAAAAATAAATAAAGCAAATCTTCATTTTAGAATAAATATGATTAAGTTTTATACAAAAAAACAATCTCCAAAAGAAACATTAAAAAATTTATACAATATATATAAACACTCTCCCAATTTTAAAGAATTAAGAATAGAAATTGCAAAATTAGAAATTGAAATTAAAAATTATGACAATGCAATTAAGTTGTTAAAATTAGAAGTAAAAATAAGAACAAATAGCATATTAGCAAATGAGTATTTAGGAATAGCATATTATTTCAAGAAAAATTATGATTTAGCTGAAGATTTATTAAATAAAACATTGTCTCTTGATGGGAAAAATCATTTAGCATTTTATTACCTAGGCAAAACATATCAAAGTTTAGATAAAAGAAACAAAGCTTTAGATGCATTTTCTAATGCTTATAGTTATAATAAAAAGAGTTACAAATATTTAATTGAAGTGGCAAGAACACATATTGCATTAAATCATGCATCTGAAGCCTTTGAAGCCTATGCAAAACTTATTAAGATCAAACCTACATTTGAAGCATTGTATGAGTATGGTTCTCTGTACCTAAAGGAAAATAACAATAAACAAGCTTTAAAATATTTTAATCTATCATACAATATAAATCCTGAAAATATAAAATTAATACTTGAAATGGGAAATTTATTTTTTAAAATGCAAAATTTAAAAAAATCATTAATATTTTTTAAAAAAGCAATTAAATTGGATAGAAAAAATGCTCAAGCATACTATATGATTGGAGAAATTAATAGAACTAAAGAAAAGTTTAAAAGAGCAATACCATATTACTTAAAGGCAATAAAACTTAATCCTAATGAAGGTAAATACTATTATCAACTAGGCTATATGTATAAAGGTATGAAAAAATATAAAAAATCATTAAAAATATTTAAAACATATCTTAAAAAAGTTCCAAATTCCCCAGATAAAGCGGAAATAATGGATGAAATATATGATTTAGAGCACATATAAGTATTTTCTCCATTTGTATTTTTATTGTATAAAATAAAGTTTATTCATTGACAAATAAAAAAAGCTGTTCACTATATAATTGAAAGCATGAGTAGTTAAATCTACTCTAATTATTAAATTGAAGGAGGATATATGAATTTTAAAAACTTTTCACAAGATACACATAAGCTTATTGAAACAGCCGCATATTTTGCAGTGCTAAAGAAAAACTCAGAGGTAACACCTTTACATGTTTTTTACAAGTTATTGGAATTAAATGAAATTAAACTATTATTTGCAAAAGAAAAAACAGATAGTTTAATTAATGATTTAAATGATAAAATATCTAAACTACCAATACTAGACAAAGTTGATATTGAAAATATTTATTTTTCAAAAGATATTAGTTTAATGGTTACTATTGCCGAAGAAGAAATAAAAAAATTAGAGGCAAAACAAATAATGCCTATACATATATTATTATCATTTTTTAAAATAAATAGTACCAAAGATATTTTATCAAAAAACAATATAAATAAATCAGATATTTTAGGAAAACTAGATAAAGTTGACGAAGCTAATAGTGAATTGGCCAAATATACAATAAATTTAACTAAATTAGCTAAAGAAGGTAAATTAGATCCTGTTATTGGAAGGGATGATGAAATCAGAAGATTAATGCAGGTTTTATCAAGAAGAACCAAAAATAATCCTATGCTAATTGGTGAACCAGGAGTTGGTAAAACAGCAGTAGCAGAAGGCTTAGCAAGAAGAATTGTGGATAAGGATGTTCCTATTACTTTGTTAAACAAAACATTATTAACTCTTGATTTAGGTTTACTAGTTGCTGGAGCAAAATATAAAGGTGAATTTGAAGAAAGACTTAAAAATGTAATAAAAGAAGTTGAGGAATCAAATGGCGAAATAATTCTTTTCATTGATGAAATACATATGCTTATTGGTGCAGGAAGTAGTGGTGACGGCTCAATGGATGCTGCAAACTTATTAAAACCATCATTAGCAAGAGGGAAACTAAGATGTATTGGAGCAACAACCTTAAAGGAATATAAACATATTGAAAAAGACAAGGCACTAGAAAGAAGATTTCAAACTATATACTTAAAAGAGCCTTCTGTAAATGAGGCAATTACAATATTAAGAGGTATCTCCCATAAATATGAATTATTTCATGGTATAAAAATATCTGATTCAGCAATAATTGCAGCAGTAAAATTATCTGCAAGATATATGGCTGACAGAAAATTACCTGATAAGGCTATTGATTTAATAGATGAAGCAACTTCAACTATGAGAATAGAAACTGAATCTATGCCAACTGAACTTGATGAAATTAATAGAAGAATTATATCATTAAGAATAGAACAAGAAGCTTTAAATAAAGATAAATCAGCTGATAAAGATAAACTTAAAAAAGTTGCAAATGAATTAGCTGAACTTGAAAAGAAATACTCTTTATTAAAAGAAGAATGGCTAAAAGAAAAAACTCTTTTGCAAGAGTTAAAAGAAAAACAAAATTTATTGGAAAACACTAAAATTGAGCTAGAAAAAGTTCAAAGAAGTATGGATTATAATAAAGCAGCTGAATTGCAATATGGAATTATGCCTAAATTAGAAAAAGAAATTGAGGATTTACAGATAAAGTTATCATCTAGAAATAATAAATATTATAAAGAATATGTTGATGAAAATGATATTGCAATAGTTCTTTCAAAAATGACGGGTATTCCTGTTAATAAAATGATTGAAACAGAAAAGGATAGAATTATTAATTTAGACAAATATATAAAAGAAAGAGTTATTGGCCAAAATGAAACAGTAAGTTTAGTATCAAATTCAATAAAAAGAAATAGAGCTGGTTTAAGTGATTCTAGTAAACCAATTTCTACATTTTTATTTTTGGGGCCTACTGGTGTTGGAAAAACAGAATTATCAAAGGTTTTGGCTGAATATTTATTTGAAGATGAAAAAAATATGATAAGAATTGACATGAGTGAATATATGGAGAAGCATAGTGTTTCAAGATTAATTGGAGCACCTCCTGGATATGTAGGATATGAATCAGGTGGTTTTTTAACAGAAGCAGTAAAAAGACATCCTTATTCTGTTGTACTTTTCGATGAAATAGAAAAAGCTCATCCAGAAGTGCTTAATATTATGTTACAAATTTTTGATGATGGTGTTTTAACTGATGGACAGGGAAATACTATAAATTTTAAAAATACTATTATAATCATGACTTCAAATGTTGGAAGTGAGTTTATTTTAAATGAAAACAATAAATTAAAAATTAAAGAAAAAATTGATAATTTACTAGAATTAAAATTTAAACCTGAGTTTTTGAACAGAATTGATGATATTATTATATTTAACAGATTAACTAAAGAGGCTGTAGGGAATATATTCTTAAATCATATAAAAATGTTAAATCTTTTACTGAAAGAAAAAAACATTATTGTTAAATTTAGAGAAGATGCCTTGAATTATTTTATAGACAAGGGCTACAAACCTGAATTTGGTGCAAGACCTTTAAAAAGAGTTATAGAAAGAGATATAAAAAATATCCTAGCAAACTTAATTCTTGAAGGAAAATTAAGTAACAGTCAGACTCTAGAATTTATATTAAATGAAAACAATGAAATTTCCTATATAATTTCATAAAAATCATCTTATTTCTTTCTTTGCTTCGGTATCATAGGGTATTAATGAATACAGTTTTTTAAAATTTAACTTTGCTTTAGAAGAATCTTTTAACATTTTATACATTCTTCCTAAAAATCTATAACCATCAGGATATTTTTCCATCTCTTTCATTAAAGTTTCAAGTTTTAATAAATATGATTTAGCTTTTCCTAAATCATTTTGCCAAATAAAAATAAAATTTAAATAATATAGATATACCTTAAATTCATAATTATCTTCAAATAAAGTAATTGCTTCATTTACATACTCTAAAGCTCTTTCATATTTTCCAACCTTAACTGCTTTTTTACATTTATTAAATAATTCTTCTGATTTAAATAAAGATTCTGCATCAAAAGTTTCACCAACACCACTATTTAATTCATTAATATATTCTTCAAGTTTTTGCTGAGTTGAAATTTTATTATATGCGGTAGAAATATAGGTATAATATTTAGTTTTTAATTCTCTAAGTTCCTCATTAGATTCTTTATTTAACTTATCAGGATGATAATCTTTAGCCGCTTTTATATAAATCTTTCTAATCTTAGACAATGGCGTATCTTGTGAAACACCTAAAGTAACAAAATGATTATTTTCTTTCTCAATTTTTAAAATTTGAGATTTTAAAGTTTGTATTTCTTCTAAAATATTTTTTGAACTAACAAATTCTCCCTTTTGGACAAATCTAAGTTTATATAAAACATAAATTAATTTTTTGAAAACAGGTAATATCTCAGCTTTTTGTTTTAATAAAGCATTTATAAATTGCTTGGTTGTAACTTTATTATTAATTTTATTTAATAGTTTAAATTCTGTTGGTCCTAATTTTAAATACTTATTATAACTAAATTTTCTTTCGTCTTTTATAATGACAAACTCTTCAATTTTTTTTATATGAAGCTCAACAATATCCATTGGAATCAATTTAGATGTAAATTTCCACATATGAGATAAAAAATCAATATTTAAACTTGTATCATTACTAGTAACCCCTTGCTTAAAAAGAAATTTTCCGTTATCTACTTTAAAAATTTCTTCTAATCTGTACATTACAAGCTCCTTTAATAAATCATAAATTTGAGAAGCATCTATTTTTTTTTCGGAAATCAACTTAGGAATGATTACTGTATCAGCTAAAGTTTCATCATAATGTGTAATAATATTCTTTTTTTCTTTTAAATATCTAGGTAACGACAAATCAAGTCTATTACTAGAAATATAAGCTAATTTTCCTTTTTTAAAACTAACTTCATATAAATCAGACTTTCTTGTTATTTCTAGAAGCCCTGTTAGTTTATCTAAAGAATATGTAAACAACAAAGACAGTAAAGGTTTTGTAGATAATAGTCCTTTTATATTTTCTTCTGAGAGTTTTTTAATTTTCTTAATCTCAATTTTAGGTTTTTTTTCAAAAGAACTGATTTCAGAAAAATCAATTGATTTAATATTTTCCATTTCTTCTAAATCTTCAGCTATAACTTTTTTAACTTTTTTCGGTCTCTCCCTAACCTTTTCTTCTTTTATAGGCTTAAAGTCTTTACCTGCTAAAATTAATTCAATTTTATTAAATAATCTTTTTTTTATCTTATTAAACTCTACAATCATATCATCTAAAATAACTTCATAATTTCCTTCAATTTTACCCTGTTTAATTAAATTTAAAAATTTTTCGTTATTAAAAGGCCCCATGGTAATATTAAAAGTAGTTTTTACTTTATATTCTGATTTTTTATTTATTAAATTTAAAAATGTCTCATTATAGAGTTCTTCTTGATCTGCGGATAAAAAAGAATCTAGATTTGGTAATATTTCTCTAATAGTTTTCCATGTTTCTTGATCTTCTGAAACTTTTTCATTTCCAGTAAATTTTTTATTATACATTATCTCTTTTAATTGTTCATATTTTAATGGACCAATGATATTTTTATCTTTTTTTATGTAGTACATTGAAAATATCTTGCTTTTTTCTTCAACCATTTATTTACTCCTTCACAATTTTACTATTATATTGTTTTTTTTTATTTATTTCAATTTTTTATTTTATTTTAAGTTTAGTTTACAAAATAAATCATTATCAGACTTTAAGTAACTAAATTTTAACAACTAAACAATATTTAGTTGATTTATTTGAATATATTGAAGTCTATTAAGATAATCATTTATTTATCAAGGAGATTTTTATGAAAACAATGGTTCTAGCTCTTTCTTTTCTTTTTGCAATATCTGCACTAGCAAAAGATTATACTATTTTAGTTGCACCTAAAAAAACAGAAGCATACAAAAATGGTAAAAAATTAAAAAATGGTGATAATATTTTTTTTAAAAACAAATTATTCAAGGCAATGAGAAAAGCGGCAGAAATTCTTTCTACTAACAAAGGTGATACCGTTAATATTAAAATCTCAGCAGGTGAATATTTTGGTAAAACAAAATCAGGTACATGGGGATTCCCGGAAATAAAAAGCCCAAAAGGAACTTTAAGAATCTTGGGTGGATATGATAACAACTTTAAAAAAAGAGC
>JAMOQH010000185.1 GCA_027064085.1 bacterium
TAACGAGTATTATATTGTAAAAATTTTACTTGATAACAAAGATAGATTAATTGCATCTACAATTATAGATGATTTTATAGATAATAGTGAGCATGACTTAAATGAAAATGATAAAGTTGATGTTATTGTTTATAGAATTACTGAAATGGGGTATCTTTGTATTATAGAAAATAAATTTTATGGAATACTATATAAAAATGAAGTTTTCAGAAAATTGAGTATTGGAGATAAATTAACTGTTTTTGTTAAAAAGCTTAGAAAAGATGATAAAATTGATTTAATGATTAATAATCCTGATGTAAAAAGATTTGATGAATTTGCTGAGCTTGTTTTAGAGAGGCTAAAACAAGAGGGTAAAATAAACATTACAGATAAATCATCTCCTGATAAAATCTATCAAGAATTTAAAATGAGCAAAAAGAACTTTAAAAAAGCTGTGGGTGCTTTGTATAAAAAAAGATTAATAAAAATAGAAAGAGATAAAATTATTCTAATTTAACTATTGAAATTTGTTGACAAAAAATAACTTTAATGTTAGTGTTTATTCACTTGATGGTTAGTGTTTGTTAACTTTTGTGTTTTGGAAAAGCATGTTAAGTAAGTTACTGATATTTTTTGTATTAATTGCAACTGTTGTTTATGCACAGCACTATAAGGCTAAAATTGAAAGACTTGGGCTAAAAAATTGTGAGGAGTGTCATACCACAGCTAAATGGAATGAATTAAAACATAATATTGAGTTTAAGCATGAAAAAACTGGTTTTGACCTTGGGCCTCAACATAAAAATGTAGATTGTAATAGTTGTCATACATTTAAAACTAAAATAACAGAAAAAAAAGAGTGTAAAGATTGTCATTTTGACCCACATAAAAAAATTATTAAAACATATGAGAATAAACCCACCTCCCAAGAGGGGAGTGTTAATAAGTGTGAGGATTGTCATAAGAAAACTTTATGGCACAAAGTTGAGTTTAAACATGAAGAATTCTCAAAAGGTTTTATTCTTGATGGTGCTCATAAAAATGTAACATGTATTCAGTGTCATAAAACACATAATTATTCTGATGCAAAGGCAAATTGTGTTTCTTGTCATGAAACTGATTATGTAAAAAGTAGTTGGCCAAACCATAAAAAAGCTCATTTTAATAAAGATTGTGTATCATGTCATACAACTTATAGTTGGAGTCAAGGTCGTTATTATGAACATGAACAATATTTTCCTATATTAAACAGTATACATGCTGGATTTAGTTGTAAGAGTTGCCATAATAATCCCGATGATTTTAAAACTATAACCTGTACTTCCTGTCATGAACACAGTAAAGGTAAGACAGATAAAATACATAAAGATATGTTTGGATATAAATATGATAGTAAATCATGTTATTCTTGTCATCCAAGAGGTAAAAAATGATAAAATATATTGTATTTTTACTTCTTTCTATTACATTAATTGCAAGTCAAACTGTAAAAATACAAGAAGTAACTAAAGATGGTATTTATTTAAATATAGGAACTAAAAATGGAGTTGAGGAATTTTCTGAATTATTTGACAAGTTACATAAAATAAAAATAAAAATAATAAAGTTATCAGACAGTCATTCTATTGCTTGTTTAATAGGTAAAGATGGTGGCTGTGATTATAATATTGAGCATATGCTTAAAATAAAGAATAAACAATTTTTTTTCTCTAAAATTGATGATGAAAAGAAACAAATAAAAAATGAAAAAATTATTTTTGTAAGAAACGACCCTAAAAAATTTGAAGAAATAACAAATAATGATATAAAATTATTTAAAAATAGTAACAAAGTTTTTGATTTAGTAATTTTTAATCACGATAAAGAATTAAAAGATAGTAATTACAGAATAAATGGTTCTATTAATTTATATAATATAGCAGGACTGGAATTAAAAGAAACTGATTTAAATTATTTAAATACAATTTTGCAATCAGATTTTGTTTATAGAGATGAAAATCAAGAGTTTAATTTAATTTTTGATGCAAATATATTTTTACAGAAGGATTATTCAACAAAATCATTTAATTTATATCAGATGAGTTATGGTTATAAATATAATAAATTTACATTTAAAGTAGGAAGAGACAATTTAAGCGATTTGGGGGATTTTTATCTGACAGATGGTTTATTTGTGTTTTATAAAAAGCAAAATATAAAATTTGGAGTAATTACAGCTTTCGGAATAGATTATTATGATAATATGAAAACAGACTTTAATCATATTTATGTTGGAGGATACGGAAAGTACAACAAAAAGTTTAATACGGATTATGAATACAGTGGGGTATTAGGTTTTGTACCAGAAGTTTTTGATAATTCTTTAGGTGTATTACCTATTTATATTAATAATAACTTTTCATATAAAGAAAAATTTAATTTTGATTATCAGTTTAAAATGTCTTATTCCAAATTAAACACAGAAAAGGAATTGTATTTTAATCATTATTTAACAATTTATACAAGGCCTCTTGATGACCTTAAACTTACTTTGGGATTTGATTCAAGAGAGTATTTAGACCTGATTAACTATTCGTATTATCAAACTATCTTAGAGCAAATCGACAGTGATAAATCAAAAAATGTTCATGGAAATATTTCTTATAAATTCAGTAAGGATTTACTTAGCTTTTCATACAGAAGAAGGTTTAATTATGGTGGAATGAATGATTTTAGTTTAAGATATTTTAATTATTATTTTTCTCCGTTTGAATTTGCTTTGAGAACAACAGCCTTATTAATGAAAGATGTTAATATTTTTATTGCTGATACCAATATTAACTATATGTTTTCTAATGAGTTAATGTTAAACTTTGATTTATTTGTAATGATGGAAAAGGTTAAAGAGCCAGAAAATAAAGCTATAAGTTTTGTTCCACAGATAAGTTTATATAAAAAGTTTTTTTCGTATTTTTATTTAAAAGGGCAGGCAGAGTTTGAACTTAGGTCAAAAAAAATAAGTGCAATGATAAAAATAGGTTATATTTTTGATACGGAAATAAAATGAAAATTAAAAAACTGAATAAAAAAACAAAATATACAGTATTGTTTTCTTTATTGTTTTCTCTTGTGTTTATATTGTGGTTACATTTTGAATTTAATATTATGTATTACACTCATAGTTATGACTTAAGAAGGAGAGAGTGGCGAGCTGTTCATAAATTATTAAGACCATCAGGAGATCTAGGGCATGGTTTTGGTATAATCGGAGTTATTTTAGTTTATGTAGGTTTATTATATCACATTAGAAAAATTCATAAGAAAAGATTAAAAAAATTTTTAAAGGTTCAAACATGGCTTTTAATACATATTGCTACTTCTATTGTTGGTGGAATGTTAGTGGTATTTCATGCTTCTGCATTATTTGAAAATTTAAGTGGAAGTGTAACATTAATATTATTTTTAATTGCTCTTATAAGTGGTTTTTTATTAACTTTATTTAAGTATAAGCCTAAAACCAGAAAAATAATTTATTGGACTCATTATTATTCCACTGTATTAATGATGGTTTCATTATCTATTCATGCTTTATATTTTTTATTTATAGGGTTTACATGGATTTTTTAAAAGTAACATTTCTATTATTGCTGTTTTCAGGTGTCGTATTTGCAGATATTGATGTAAATATATTTTCGCCGGGCAGGCTTTCAAAAGCCCATAAAGATTTGGAAGGGAGTAAAAATTGTATTCAATGTCATGCCAAAAAAGGAGAATCTTTAATTCAAAAGGATTCGTGTTATAAATGTCACAAAGCAATAAAAAAGCGCGTAAATGCTCATAAAGGATATCATAATCAGGCTATAAACATAGAAAAGAAAAATTGTGAAGATTGTCATAAAGAGCATTTTGCTGATCGTTATGACCTTATTACTTGGCCAAATAAAGGTGGGTATAAAAAATTTAATCATGATTTAACTGGTTTTAAATTAAATGGTGCTCATAAAAAAATAGATTGTGAAAAATGTCATAAAAAAGAAAATATAAAAGATAAATCTTTATTTAAAGATGAAAATGTAAATATTAAAACAACATATCTTGGATTAGATACAAATTGTGTTTCATGTCATCTTAATGATGTTCATCAAGAACAAATAGATAATAAAAATTGTGCAAATTGTCATGATGAAACAGATTTTAAAAATGCTAGAATTAGTTTTAATCATAACTTAACAAACTTTCCTTTAAAAGGGCAACATAAAACAGTTAATTGTGAAGCTTGTCATAAACCCTTAAAACAGATTTTTTATGAAGATAAATGGAGATATAAGTTAAAGCATAAAGGTATTAAATACAAAAGATGTGTTGATTGTCATAAAAATGATGATATTCATGAAAATGTTTTTGGTGATAATTGCGAGCGTTGTCATACAGAAAGTTCTTTTAATGATATTATTTTTGATAAAAAAGAGCATGCTGTGGATAAATTTCCTTTAACTGGTAAACACCTTAAAGAGGATTGTCGGTCATGTCATACAGATAAACTGAACATTGTACCTAATGAATCTACATGTGTTTCATGTCATAAAAAAGATGATCCTCATAGGAGAAAATTTGGTGAAACATGCGAAGATTGCCACAATACAACTGATTTTAAGGATATTGATGAGAAAAGTTTTAATCATAATTTAACAGGTTTTAAAATTGAAGGCTATCACAAAAAATTAAACTGTATTGAATGTCATAGCTTGAAAGGTGATTATAAAAAGAAATATCTTACATACAATAAAGATAATAGTTGTATCAAATGTCATACTTCTGACAATCCTCATAAAGATGAATTTAAAGATGATGATTGTTCAAAATGTCATAATCAGGATAGATTTATCCCTTCTGAATATAGTGTTGAAGAGCATAATAAAACAGATTTTAAACTTGATGGTAGCCATGAAGTTGTTTCATGTAATCAGTGTCATAAACCTTATCACACAGATAAGAGTAATGGAGCAAATAAAGATGGTATAGTTCTTACTTTTCATACAGAAGAAAAAGATTGTGTTGATTGTCATAAGAATCCACATATAAAACAATTTGAGAATTATGTTATAGAGGGGAATAAACCCACCCCCCAAAGTCTAAGCATCTCGACTTCGTACCCCTCCCAAGAGGGGAATAATAAGGTTAATTGTGAAAAATGCCATACAACTGAAAGCTTTCATAAAACTATCTTTGACCACAATAAAGATACTGATTTTAAATTAATAAATTCTCACAAAGATGTTACATGTGAAAGATGTCATGAATATAAAAAAGATAAAAATCATGAATTTGGAGGATATTTTTTATATACTCAAAATAAAAATAAAGATTGTTCTTATTGTCATACGGATATTCATTACGGACAGTTTAACGATAAAAAATGTTCTGATTGTCATACTGATGTAAAATGGGAAGATTTATCTCTTTTTGAGCATAATAGAGATACAAAATTTAAAATTGACGGAGCTCATGAAAAACTTGAGTGTGAGGATTGTCATAAAACTATTAAAATTAAAGAAAAAGATGTAATAAATTATAAAATAAAAAAATATTCTTGCATTGATTGTCATGATACTTATCATAAAGATGGAAATTAAACTGTAATTTGTTTTTTTTATTAAATTTAATTTTTGACTTTTTTATAAAATATTGTTATAAACGACTATTATTTTTTATGAGGTAAATATGAAATTTTTTATTATGTTGACTGTAATTTTATCAGCTTTTCTTATGTTCTCATGTGGTGGAAGTGATTCTGGAACCAGTGGTGGAATAAGCGAAAGTGAATTTTATACAGCTAGTGCAGTTCAAACTTGTGAAAAGGGTTTTAAATGTGATATTGATTACTTAAAAGGTGGTAAAACAGATATAAGTGAGTGTAAAAGTGAAACGACTCAAAGTAATTGCACTTATGACTTTAATGGGGTAAAGGCTAAGGAGTGTAATGATTGTATGGAAAATATAAGTTGTGAAGATTACAAAAACGATGCTGGAGTAAAGGCTTGTCCTGTTTGTAGTGAAGTTTGTACTTATAAACCTTAATATTTAAATGGGTTGACTTCTCGATGTTGCTATACGCAACGGGTTCTGCGAAGCCACTATGTGAGAAGCGTGGTTCTCACGCTGTTGACTTCTCGATGTTGCTATGGTCTTACTATCCTATCGTGTTCGCCCAATAGTGTCATAATTTCATGTAAATTGCTTACAATTCCTACTTTTATATCCTTTGTAACATTAAAATGTTCAGAACAAGTTCCACAGTAGTAAGTTTCTACACCCATTTCTATTAATTCTGCAACATTCTTTTGCATTTCTTCACTTTCTGCTAGTGCTTTTACGCCTGTATTTATAAAAACTAGGGTGTTTGGTAGTTTGTCTAAATTTTTGATATTTGCTATTAATCCATGAAGCATAGCTTTCCCAAGGTCACAATCTCCCGCTCCTACGGATGCAGAGGCAATATAGTATAACAGTGTTTGCCCTTTGGATTCAGAAGGAGATAATAACTCCTCTTTTTTAACAACATCAGAATATAGTAAATATCTAGTATCACTTTCTTTTATAATTTCATAATCACAGTTATTTTGTTTTAAAAATCTTTCTACATTTAAAGATGAAATTTCATTATCAACTATTACTTTGAAACTTGTTCCCGGTTGTGCTGTTTCGTAGTAGGTTTTGGTTTGTATGAGTGGGCCTGGACAAGAGTATCCACTACAATCTATTACTTCAAGTATCTTCATTTTATTTAGCATATAAACTCCCAAAAAATTTAATATAGTTTTTTTAATTCATTTATAATCAGGTCATCATCATCTGAAATTATTTCTTTTATTATATTTTTATTTTTGTTAATTGAGTGGTTGTATAATTTATCATAATAGTTGATTAAAAGCTCTCTTATTACTGCTTCGTCTTCGTGATTTTCAAGCATTTTTGATATTTGCTTGTATCTTTCTCCACCTAGTTTTTTAGTAATTCTATCTAAGGCATTTTTAAACTCAATATCATTTATATCATAATCCTCAAGTATTTTCCTTATACGGTAGTTTTCACTTCGTTTTATTATTACCATATCGGAATTAGTCATTTTTTCATAAAAATTTTTATTTAAATTTACCCAACCTATTCTTTTACTTTCACCCTCTAGAAATATTGTTTTACTTCCTTTTAATTTAATTAATGATGTTGCTAACCTATTTTCAAATTGTTGTTGACTTGTTCTTACTCCATTATATGGAATTGAGCCAAAAGCACTTCCCATGTGTTTTGCTATTCCTTCTAAATCTATAATAGGTAAATTTTGTTTTTGCATTTTGTGTAAAACAGTAGTTTTTCCACTTCCTGTATAACCATTTAATATTATAAATTTTATATTAGGAATTTTTCTTTCTATGTGGTCTAAAACAATATTTCTATATGTTTTGTAGCCTCCGATAAGCCTTTTACTTTCTATTTTTAAACTACTCATAAAGGAATGAACTGCACCTGAACGCATTCCTCCACGAGCACAATAAATTATTATATCTTTTTGATTACTCCCCTCTTGGGAGGGGTTCGAAGCTAGATGCTTAGCTTCAGGGGGTGGGTAATTTCCTTCATTTCTTCTTTGAATTTTTAAAAGGGACTCATAAATATTTACAAAATTAGGTCCAGCTAATTCAAGAGCTTTTTTTATAGCTTTTTCTTGGCCTTGTTTCTTGTAAACTGTGCCAACTATTGCTCTTTGTTCATTATCTAAAAGAGGAATATTAATTGCATCAACTATATGACCTTTTTCAAATTCAGCAGGAGACCTAGTATCTATAAAAATTGCTTTATTTAAATCAATATCTTCAAATTTTATATCCAAAATATCTCCTAAAAAAATTCAACTTCATGACTTTTAAAAACTTTATTTTCATAAATAAATTTAGCAGAAAATCTTTTATTTTCCAAAACCCATGGAATAAATAATTTATCTCCTTCCCAAATATTTAAATCTAATACTTCATTTTTATCTATCCATTTTAAGTTACCTTCATTTGAAGTTTCAAAAAGCTCACCCTCAAATTCTGTAACATGGTATAAGTAAGCATGCCAGTCATTTTCTCCGTCAAAATTAGGGAAAACAATAAGGCCGTTTAAAAAGAGTTTGGTTGCTTTTAGACCCGTTTCTTCGTAGATTTCTCTAATTGCACATTCTTTTGGGCTTTCCCCAAATTCAAATTTTCCTCCAACACCATTCCACTTACCCTTGTGCATATCTTTTTTCTTTTTAACTCTATGTAGCATCAATATTTTATCATCTTTTTCTATATAACATAGGGTAGCTGGTATAAATCTCATATTCCTCCGATAAATAAGATTTTATTATTATAAACAAAAAAGTATGTAAATCAAGTGGTGAAATTTGACATTGAATTTGTTTAGTATTAGAGTATAGTTTTTATGGAGAAAATATGCAGGAAGTACTAATTATTATCAATGATGCTCCTTATGGAACAGAAAAAGCATATAATGCTTTAAGAATGGCAAAAACTTTACAATCAGAATACAAAGAAAATGTAAAAGTAAATATATTTTTACTTGCCGATGCTGTTTTTTGTGGATTACCTAACCAAAAAACTCCTAATGGTTATTATAATATTGAAAAAATGTTAAAACTGGTTATAAAAAATGGAGCAGAAGTAAAAGCATGTGGTGGTTGCTCAGAGGCTCGTGGTATTGCCGAAGTGCCTTTTATTGAAGGTGTACAACTTAGTAACATGAAAGAGTTTGCAAAATGGACTTTTGAAAGTGACAAAGTCTTGAGTTTCTAATATCGCAAATAATTTAAAACCCCCAAGCTAAATCAACTAATGGAACGATATTTAATTGGCTCCCATAAGGATAATTACCATAGATAAGTTTATAACCTGCATAAATTGAGAATGTTTTGCTATTTTTCCAAATTAACATAAATTTATGTTCATAACTTGAGCCTATTCCTTCTGAATTATAGATATTTATAGCTAAGTTGTTATAATAATCTAAATCTATAGAATAATAAAGTTTATTCCATATTAATCCATCTATATCTAATGATAGGGTGTATACAAAATCTCCATGAAATGGGGCTGTTCTTGGATATAATAAAAACATATCTATAGTAGGGAATTTTTTATAACTATTAAAGATTATAGGGATAGATACAGATATTTTAGGAGTAATTATAAAATATTTAGATAAATTATAACTAAACATTATTGAATGTTCTGTATATATTTGTTGAGGAATGTTTTCTTTTGCTGTTGAAGGTAGTAATCCTCCTACACCTTTTTTTGATATTAATTTTAGCAAAAGAGTAGGGTAGGATATAAAATGTTCACTGCTTAAACTCCATTTGTATTTTTTTAAATAATTTTTCTTTATAGAAAAATTAGGCATAATAAAATTTACAAGAGGATAGGTTGAAAATTCAATGCTGTTAGTGAAACCATATTTTAGAGGTTGAAATATTCCCACTTCAAATCTTCCCTTTTCTATTGTATCGGCCTGACCGGTATTCCATATAGTTGTTGTTTTTTGGTTTCCGACTATCTTAAGACTAAATAAAACTATGAGTATAAGTATTAATGACTTCATTTGTTACCTTCATTAAAAGAAAAAGTAACAGTTAAAGGTGCATGGTCGGATAATCTCATTGTTTCTGTACCACCTCTTTCTATATTTTGATGTATCAATCCATTTTTAAACTTTGCATTTGTAAATAAATAATCTAGTTTTCTATTCCAAAATCCATTTTTATTTGTTGTATGAGAAAAATACTTGCTATTATCTGCTTCATAATCATTTAAACTTATTGCTGGAGTATAATCTGTATAAAAATCGTCTAAAATTCCTAAATCTGCACTATAGTCATCAGCTTGAAAATCTTCATCGGTACAAATTGAATCAGGAAAATTCTTTAATTTTTCACTTTTAGGAGGAATGGTATTTAAATCTCCTCCTGCAATAAATGCTTCACTATTTTTATTGATTTCATCTATCTTTTCTTTAAGAATTTTTATTTGTTTTAATTTAGTTCCATCTTGTGAGTATGCAGAGGTATGAATAGCCAAAAGATGGATTTTTTTGTTTTTCCAAGTAATATATGAGCTGAGTATATTTCGCCTTAAATAAAAATATTTTGTTAGAGAATCCTGACTGCTCATTAAAGGAAGAGCTATCCTTTTAGCATCTTTAAGTGGATATTTTGATAAAATAGCATTTCCTGTATCAACTTTTCCTATTCCATCACTTGGAACATAATCAGCTTTCCATTGAGAGGCATATACTCCATAATTTAGCTTAGTGTGGTCTAGTAAATATTGAACTTGGTCTACATATGCAGCTCTTTTTGAGTTTATATCTGCTTCTTGTACAAATAATATGTCAGGATTTTCTTTATTTATTTTTTCAGCAAGTTTTTTCATATTGGAATTAACTTCATCTTTAGTCATAATAACTCTATCTCCATAGCAATCAAAGAAAAAGTCTATTCTAGCTCCACCAAATTTGATATTCCAATTCATTATTTTTAATTCACTAGAATTCTCTGTTGTTTCTGTTATTTCTTTCGCCTCTCTATATCTAGCACTCTCATTGTCATTAAATTCTGTATGAAATGGGTCGCAAGATAACATAAGAATCATGGTTAAGAAAATTAATTTTTTCATTGTTTATTCTCCTTGTCAAAAATCCTAGAATAGTTCCACCTATAATAACTTTATCTAAAAAATATTTCAATAAACTAGAGAAAATTTAAATAAAATGTATAATATTAATTGCTAGCAGGAGGTTTGATGACTAAAAATGAACAATTTACAGATACATTAACCAATTTTATAAATATTTTTGAAGAATCTATTCCATTAATAGAACAATTATTTACAAATTTAAAAACTTTCATTCCGTTAATAGAAACAAGTTTGGATTCTATAGATAAATTATTACCAACTTTACAAAAAACAATACCGGTTGTTAAAAAGATTTTGCCTCTAATTAACAGAAGTATTCCTATTGTTGAATTATTTATTCCTATTACTAAAAAAATAATAGAAATATCTAAAACTGGTGTTCCTATAACTGCTGAAATTATGAAGATATTAGATGGTAATATTGAGTCTTTGATTAAACTTATTGTAAGTTTAGGATTTGTTAATGATGAAATAGAAGAAAAGTTCAATGAAATATTAAATAAATTACCATTTTTAAAAACAGCTTTTTCAAGTATTGATAATGCTTATGGAGTTATCAGTAAACTAGATAAGTATTTTATTGTAGCGGTAAAATACTTAAAGATTATTTTACCTCAAATTGAAATAGTAATAAAAACTTCTGCTAAAATTATATCATTTATTGAAGTATTTTTAATTTATGCAGAAAAAATAATTCCAATTATTGATTATTTATTTCCAATTGTTAGCAGGTTAATTACTGCTTCAGAAAAGATAATTCCTATGATTGAAAAAATTATTACAATTATAGAAATGTTAATTCCATTAGTTGATTCTACACTTAAATTTATAGATGGTAACTTTTCTAAATTTAGCAAAGCATTAAAAATTATAAACTCTAGTTTTAAAAAGTCTTCTACTGAAAAAATAGATAGCTTATTAGGTAAGTTAAAAGATAAAATATTAAATTTAGACCCTCTTTTTAAATTATTTAAAATGGAAAAGTTTAAATCATCTATTTCTATTTTAATTTATAAATTTTTAGAAATTATTTCTGTTCTTGCTGATGAATTTTATAAGTATCAAAAAGATTTTAATGAATTTATAGAAAATGCCCATAAAATTTATATGGTTATCGTTAATAGTTTTAAGGGTAGTGAGTTGTAATTTTATCTTTTGATTATATTCTTAAAATATTCATTTACTGTTTTCTTTTGCCCTTTTGGAGCTTCTTTTTTCATTGCTTTTAAAATATCTTCTCTCAATTCTTTTGGTCCCTTGTAGTTTTCGTCGGGTATTTTAATCTTTCTACCTTTTCCTTTTGAATTTTGAGACATTTGATTTTTATTTGCTTGTTGTTTTTGTTTTTGCATAGATTTTTTAAGAGATTTTAATTTATCTAAAGCTGAACTTTGTTTAAATTTAGCCATATTAGGATTATTGCTCTCTAGGTTTTCTTTAGCATTTTGCATATCTGATTCACCTTGTTGTAAGTTTTCTTGTGTGTCTGGGGGTGTCATGGCTAATTTTTGAGCTTGATTTTGTAGTTGTTTAATTTTTTGTTTTAAATTCCCTTGTGCTTTTGAAAATTTTCTCATATTCTCAATGTCTTTAGGAGTGATAGATTTTTGAGTTTTTTTTATTATTCTTTCTATGTTTTTTATAACAGTATTTTTATTTTTATAGGCATTTAGATATAGTTTAAAATCATTTTTTATTTTTTTATAATTTTTGCTATTCATTGTCCATTCAATAAGGCCTTTATAGCTATTTTTGACTTTTCTTGATTCCGAATCTATATCATATAAACTAGTTAATGCTATTAATATATTTTTAGACTTTAAAAAACTTATAGCTAAATTAATCCCTTCGGTGATTCTATTGATATTTTCTTTACTTCCATTGGAGATTAAATCTTTATTTAAGTTAAATAAATAATTATTACTTTCTTGGAGTAAATTAATATTTTTTTCAAGAAATTTATTAGATTTTAATTCTTTTTTTAATGTTCTTTCTAATTTTCTAGTAATTTTTTCACTTTCTTTCATTAAATTTTCTTGTTCATGTATTAAATCTTGTAAATCATTCATAAATTGTTGGCTTTCTTTATCTGATTGTTGATCCCTTTCTCCCATTAATCCATCTTTTTTATCTTGAGTACCTTCTATCATTTCATTTAATTGATTTTCTAAATCATCTAATTGTTTTAATAATTTATCTAATTCTCCCTTTTCAAGTAAGTCTTCCATCTTTTCCATATTTTCAGCCATTTTCTTAACCTTTGAAGCTTCTCGGTTAATAAACTTACTATCGATATCTGCAGATAATTCAGAAAGTTTTTCCATGATTCGTTTAATTTTTCTTTTAATGTTTCTAATTTCTTTTAATATCTTCTTTTTAGTTTCCTTATTTGGATTTTTTTTATAATCGTTTATTAAATTTTTTAATTTGCTTTTTGATGTTTTTAAAGACTTATAAAGTTGATTTATTATTTCTATTTTTTCTCTATCAGACACATCTGTGATATAAATAATAGAGTTTTCAAGTGTTTTAATTAATTCTTGTGAGTACCTTGAATTGTCATCATTTAGTAGTTCTTCTGATAATTTTTTTACAACAGAGTTTAGTATAGTTTTAGAACTAATTGAAAGCAACGGGTCATCAGACTTCAATAAGAATTTTAACTTGTTGTTTGTTTTTGTAATTTTATTATTCAATTCTCGTTTTTTGATTATTAATTTTCTTGGGGAAAGTTTTCTATTTAAAACTAAATGATCTGCTAGTTCTATAACAAGCTCTTTGACAATTTCATTTAATTTTTTCAAAAAGTTTTCATGTAGTTTCATTTCAGAAATAATCTCTACCTTTAATCTTCTTGTTGTAGCGATTTTAGGGCCTAATATTGTATCATTATCATAGGCTTCAAAATAGTATGTAATAGTATCTCCTTTTTCAAATTCTGAGAGTTTTAATTTATAGTTAATAGTTTCAGTTTTAGAGCCTAAATTTTTTATTTCAACACTTTCAAATTCAGTATCATCAATTTGATATTTAAATATTATTTTTTTTACAGAAATATCATCATTTGCTTCTGCTGTAATTTCAAGAGTATCTTTGTAGTTTAGTGTTAAACTTTCTTCTGGAAATGCAATTTTTATTGTAGGAGCTGCATCGGGGATAATTTCTCCTTCTAAGTTTCTAGACTTATATTTTATTTTATTATTTTTTTTCATAAATTTAATATAGTATAATGAATTCATAAGAACTTTATGTTTTATATTAAATTTATTATTTGTAATATTACAAGTAAATTCTCTAGCTCCATATACAAATATACATTTGTTATAATTTTCTTTTGTTATACCAGATAATTCTATAGTAGAGCCAGTATAAGCCTTAAATGATCCATCAAAGTTATTTATATTTTGTTTTTCTTTATTTAAGTAATCTGGAGGAGTTATTTCAATACTTAAGTTAAAAAGTTCTATTATTTGAGTTTTTTCTGTGATTTCAGGACTAGGTTTACCTAAAAAAAGGTTTTGTACACTTTGTTTCAATGGAAATAACAATAATATCCATAAAAAATTAGTTATAAACATAAAATATCTTAGTTTTTCAAATGCAAAAAGAGGTGGTATGTCTTTTCTTTTTATCTTTTTGATTTCTCTAAGAGCTAAGTTTTCTGTTTCTTTTATAAAATCATTTGATGCGGTATTTTTTAGAGATGTATCTGCAATTGTAGTTAATGATGAAGATAAGCTTGGAAAATTTTTTTCTATATATTTATAATAAAAATATTTATTTTTTGTTTTTTTTCTATATTTAAAAATATTTATTGTTAGTATGATGAATATTGATATTATAGAGGATACTATGAATAAATTAAGATTGATATTATTGAAAAAATTGGTCAAAAAACCTAAAATTGTAATGATAATTGTTTCTATAGATACTATTTGTAATAATATAAAGAGGTAGAACATTATTTTTAGATGATTCTTTATTTTATTAATTCTTTTTTGTAGTTTAATATCCATTCAAAGCCTCAAAACTTTTTTAACTTATATCATAAAAAAAATAATATGTAAAATTAGATGAAAATGATGTTTATTTAGACAAAATTGGATTCTTGTTGTATAATAGAATAGCTTTAGTGAGGTTATTATGATTAATAATGAAGAATATTTAGATTCATATTCAACTTATTTGAAAATAGAGAAAGGTTTAGCCGAAAATAGTATAGAAAGTTATAAAAATAATGTAATGAAATATGTAAATTTTGGAATAAAAAATAAAATAGATGTAAAAAATGCAGATGAAGACTTTATTAATCAATTTTTAGCTCTTTTATATGATGAGCAATATTCAGATACCTCTGTAACGCATACAATTATAGTGCTTAAGGGGTTTTATAAATATATGATACTTGAAGGCTATTGTGATTCTTCTCCTATTGCAAATATAATATCTCCTAAAATTTCAAGAAAACTTCCAATATATTTAACTTATGAAGAAATTGAACAATTAGTTTCAGCCCCTAATAAAGAGACTAGTCGTGGGCTTAGAGATTACGCAATGATAGAATTAATGTATTCTTCTGGATTAAGAGTTACCGAACTTGTAATGTTAGAAGTAAATCAATTACAACTAGAGCAAGGCTATCTTATTTTAATGGGAAAAGGTAACAAAGAAAGAATCGCTCCTTTTGGTGCAAGTGCTAAAAAAGCTCTTGAGGATTATATTGATAATGCAAGGGGAGATTTTTATAAAAGGGGAATTTCAAAAGATTATGTTTTTTTATCTAGATTAGGCAAACCATTTACTAGGCAAGGATTTTGGAAGATGATAAAGAAGTATTCAAGAGAGGCTGGAATTGAAAAAGAGATATCTCCACATAAATTAAGGCATAGTTTTGCAACTCACTTACTTGAAAATGGTGCAAATTTAAGAGTAATTCAAAAAATGTTAGGGCACTCAAATATTACAACAACTCAAATTTATACTCATATAAACTATGAAAGGCTATCAAAAATTTTTAATAAAGCTCATCCGAGGGCCTAAAACCTCGATAAAGAATTTCAATAAGGCTTTATTTTTTTGTTGAAATTCCGATTCTTTGATGCTAGATATATTTTGTAGGAGTTAATATGGATAATGAATTAATTTTAAGACTCTTTTCTTCAAAAGATAAAAATTATAGAAATTTTGGATTTAAGTACCTAATTTCAAGAGGTAATAAATATCCTGAAATTATAAAAATATGGTTAAACAGTATTAACGAATTTGGTTACAGGCCTGGTGATGTTGATGTAAGAGATTTATTTGTTTTTTTTAATTTTTCAAATAAGCATGTTAGAGAAAATTTTATTGAACTACTTTCTTTTTATCATACTTTGGGTGATTCTGAATATAAAAAAGATTTTTTCTTTTTAATATACATGTCTTCTATAGATATACAAAAAGTTTATATTAAAGATTTGAAAATGTTTTTATCAAAAGAGGAATATCAAATAATAGAAGGTAATTTTAAAGAGTATGAAAACTTTAAAGGATATAAGCTAGATGAACTATTTTTAGCTTTAATAAATTTATTAAATGATACTGAAGAATTAAATTTTATGGATTTAGATCATAGGTTAATAGAAACTATTATTGATTTAATTATAAAATTTCCGGCAGGTGAAGTTTCTGCATTTATTGAAAATATTATTAGTGAGAAGATAGAATCATATTATTTAAATTCGTATTTATTTTATATAAATGCTCATTTAACTGGATTTATTAATGCTGATGATGTAATGAATATGCTTATAAATAGATTTAAGGTCATAAAGTATGCTATAATAGAGCAATCTTTTTTTGTTAGACCAATAAAAGATATTGCTTTTAGTTTGATAGAAAAAGATTTTGGATATATTGGTTTATTAAAATATTTTAGTGATGATGAAATTATGACATTTTATACTGAATTAAAAGAAAAGTATAAAGATAAAGAGCTCTTTATAGAGTATTTTACAAAATTATTTTCTGTTATTTTCTTAAGAGATGGAATAAAAATCGCAAAGATATGGTTAGAGAAGAAACTTTTGGTAAATAGAGAAGCTGTAAAGCTTTTAAATTCAAGTTGTAAAATTTTAAATTTGTAAATTAAGGAGGATTTATGTACGAATGTCCAAAATGTGGTGGAAAATTAGATGTTATAATGAGTAATGATGTTAAGCTTGACAAGTGTATTTCATGTGGTGGAATATGGTTTGATGATGGTGAATTATATAAACTTTTAACAACTTCAGTTAGCTTAATGATTGATGGTTTAGAATCAACTGATACCGTGGCCTATAATAAACAAGAAGGATACTGTCCTTTATGTAATATGGTTAAACTTGAAAGAATTCAGAGTAAAACAGACCCCGATTTAGTAATTGATAAATGTCCTTCATGTCATGGGGTATGGTTGGAAAGAGGAGAACTTACAGCACTTACTATAAAAGCTAAGAAAAGTGATTTATTAGATATAATTAAGGGGTAAAAATGAAAAAGCAAATAAATACAAAAAATGCTCCAGTCGCAATTGGACCTTACTCTCAAGGTGTTAGCTTTGGTGATTTGATATTTTTATCAGGTCAAATACCTTTAAATCCTAAAACGGGTGAACTTGTTAAGGGGATTACAGAAGAAACAACTCAGGTTTTTGAAAATATTAAAGCATTACTAGAAGAATCTGGAAGTAGTTTTGATAAAGTACTTAAATGTTCTGTATTTTTAAAAGATATGAATGATTTTGCTGCAATGAATGCTGTATATGCAAAGTATTTTACTGAGCCATATCCTGCAAGAGAAGCTGTTCAGGTTGCTCAATTACCAAAAGATGTTTCAGTTGAAGTTTCTGTTATAACAACTAAGTGATAGGAGGAGTTTTGAAAAATATAAAAATAAATTTTAATCTTTTACACAAAAGTATAATTGGCGAAAATGGCATTAAGTACGGTTTAGTTAAGAAACATGAGGAAACAATAATAAAAGCAATGCTCAAAATGAAAGAATTTCAAAATGATGGTGTTAATTTTATGAGTCATCCCTTTAAGTGTGAGCAAATTGAACATGTTTTATCTTATACGAAGCACTTGAAAAGCAAATTTAAAAATATGGTTATTGTTGGAATTGGTGGGTCTTCTTTAGGCACAGAGGCATTATATACTTCTTTTAGAGAAAAATATAGAGATTCTTTTGATGAAAATGCTAAAAAATTGTATTTTATTGATAATTACGATAGTAATACTGTTGAATACTTGTTAGATAATATAAATTTTGATGATACCGTTTTTTTGGTAATTAGTAAATCAGGAGGAACACTTGAAACAATGGCTCCTTTTTTCTACATTAAAGAGTTGATTTTAGCTAATCATAACTTAGACTACTTAAGAGAAAGATTAGTTTTTGTTACAGATGAAGAAAATGGGCAATTAAACATTTTGAATAAAGAGCTAAATGTAGAGAAATTTATCATACCTTCAAATGTTGGAGGAAGATTTTCTATGTTTACTCCTGTTGGTATTATTGCTGCTAATTTTGTTGGTATTGACATACTAGATATCAATAAAGGTGTGAAAGATGCAACGAATGATTTTTTTACTACAGATATGGAAGAAAATGATTTCATAAAATATGCAATAACCCAAGCTATTTATGATATGGAAAGGGATTTTCATATTAATGCAATTTTATTTTATAATGATAGATTTATTAAATTTGCAGAATGGTTTAGGCAACTTTGGGGAGAAAGTTTAGGTAAGCCTTCAAAAGACGGTAAAAAGCATTTTGGGACAACTCCTATATCATTTAGGGGGTCTACAGATCAACATTCTCAGCTACAATTGTTTGCAGAAGGTAAAAATGACAAAATTTATACTGTAATTTCCTATAAAGAAGAGGGAAATCATAAATTTAATAAGCCAGATCTTGAAAAATTTTCATATATACAAGGAAAAGGATTTAATGATTTATTAAATGCTGCAAAAATAGGAACAGTTAAATCACTTGTTGAGAAAAAACGCCCTGTAATAGAAATTGAGTTAAGTAAATTTACAGAATATGAATTAGGATATTTTTATCAATTTTTTATGATAGTAACAGCTTTAACTGGTTATATATTTGATATAAATCCATTTGACCAACCTGGAGTAGAGCAGGGTAAGATTTACACAATTGAAGAGTTAAGTAGGTAGTTTTGTGGCTTTTCAAAGCCATAAATGTCTTTTACAAGCAAATTTTTGCTGAAATCAAAAATTTAAAGATATAGGAAACAATATTGCTTCTTTATTTATAAAAAATGTTTTTAGGTAAAAAACATTAATTTATATTATATTTTGAAACATGAAAATTCAAAATGAAACATAAAATAGAGGTAAATATGCGATGGAGTAAACGAAAATCGATAAGATTAGATGAATATGATTATTCACAAAATGGACATTATTTTATAACAATTAACATATATCAAAACGAATGTATATTAGGTAAGATTAAAAATAAAAAAATAATATTAAATGATGCCGGAAGAATAATAAGAGATGAATTGTTAAAAACCGAAATAATAAGAAATGATATTTTTATAAACGAATATGTAATAATGCCAAATCACATTCATTTCATAATGGAAATCCGTAGGGGCGAGGTGGTGACTCGCCCTAAATCAGAAAAATCAGAAAAATCAGATAAATTAGATAAATTAGATAAATTAGATAAATTAGATAAATTAGATAAATTAGAAAAATCAGAAAAATTTGATAAATCAGATAAATTAGATAAATTAGATAAATCAGATAAATTAGATAAATTTGATAAATTAGATAAATTAGATAAAAAGGGTTTGTCACCGCCAAACCCGTACGAATTGGGATTTGTTGTAGGGCAGATTAAATCAATTTCAGCCAAGAAAATTAGAAAGGTTTTAGAGAGAAAGAAGATATGGCATAGAAATTATTATGAGCATATTATTAGGAATAAATATGATTATAATAGAATTGTTAATTATATTATAAATAATCCTAAGAATTGGAAGAAGAATTAATTTAAATTATATTTTAAATCAATTCTCTAATCTATTATCATTTTGCAAGTTTGTTTCTTCTCAGATGACCATAAAAGATGTCGTTGCCATTGCTTTTAACTTATTTGCTTTATTAAAAACTTCTGCTTTCATATAAATCATTTTTTTAGTTTGATCTATGATTGTTGCTTTTATAAATATAAACTCATCGCTCATAGGGATTGGCCTATGATAAGTAATGTTCATAGTTGTTGTTACACTTGGTGGAGCAACTAAAAAACTTAATGGTCCAACAGTGTTGTCAATAGCTGCCGCGATCATACCACCTTGCATAAATCCAAGAGGATTTTTATATTTTTCTTTTATTGGTATTTTGGTTGTTAAAGATTTTTTGTTTTCATAATCAATGATTTCTGTATCCATATCAACAAAAATCTTTGGTGGCATTTCAATTCCTAGTTCTGGAGGAATTGACTTTATTATCTTTTCAAGTTCTTTTAACATTTTATCTCCTAAATTTAAACCTTGGGTTAAATTTTCTGTGTAAAACAAGGAAATGGCTTTTAGATATTTCCTTGGTTGAAACAGTTCTAAATCAATGTTCCAATAATAATATTATCATTGTATAATTCCTTTAATTTAACATTCACAATGATATTATCCGATAGCTCAGAAGTTTTTTCTATGATTACATCAAAATAGTTATTTGTGTGTCCTCTAAAGTATATTTTACCATTTAAATCCTCAAATTTTCTTTCAATTAAAACTAATTCTATTTGCCCTAATGAAAATTTCATCTTTTCTAGTTTTAGTTTTTTGCCTAATTCTCTAAGTTCTTTTGCTCTTTTTTTTATTATAGTTCCATTAATTTGCTGTTTATAGTTAGCTTCTGCACTAGTTAGTGGTCTTTTAGAGTAAGGAAATACATGTAAGTATCCGGGTTTTGTTAATTCTAATATTTTTTTAGTGTTATTAAAAGCTTCTTCTGTTTCTGTTGGAAATCCTACTATTACATCATATCCGTAAACTAGATTTTTTATTTTTTTGTTGGCATATTCAATATTTTTTAATAATGATTCAGTTGTATATCCTCTTTTCATATCATTTAAGACTTTGTCATCACCATATTGTAAGGCAATGTGTAAATGATTAGAAATTCTTTTTGAATTTGCTATTATATCAACAAACTCTTTAGTAACTTCATGGGGATCTATTGAACTTATTCTAATCCTTTCTATAGTTGTATTTTTATCTAAATACTGTAATAATTGATTAAAGTTTATATCTTCATCAAGGCCAATTCCATAATATCCAAGATGTATTCCTGTTAAAACTATTTCTTTATATCCTTGGTTGGATAATATATTAATTTGTTTAGCAATATCTTCTTTTTTTACTGAGCTCATAATTGGTCTAGTACGAGGAATAATACAATAACTACAATTAGACTGACATCCATCTTGGATTTTAATAAACGGCCTTGTTTGGTTGTCAAAAGATTGAATAAATATGCTGGTTTCATCAATTTTTTTTTCAGTAGGGAAGTATTTTTCTCTTATAAAACTTGAAATATTGTCTTTTTTTATATTTTCTATAACATAAGTTACTTCCTCTAGTTTCTCTATAGCTTTCTTGTCAGCTTGGGCATAACAACCAGTTACCAGTATATCAGCTTCTTTATTATTCTTTTTAGCTCTTCTTATTATTTGTCTTGAATGTGCTTCTGAATGATTGGTAACAGCACATGTATTTATTATATATAAATCAGCTTTTTCTTCAAAGGGGATAATTTCAATAGGATATCCTTTTAAAACTTCTTGTAATTTTATAGTATCATATCTATTTGATTTACAGCCTAATGTATTAAATGCTATTTTAAGTTTTTTAGCCAATATTATCTCCTTATATTTAATCCTATAAATAACATAGGAAATTCTGTATAGCATTTTTTGATTGATAAAAAAAGATTATATTTTATAATTATGCTTCTTAGTTGAATTTTGCTGCTTTAATATACATAAAACCACATGGATTCATTTCTTCTTTTGAGTTTGCATCTAAAATACAATCTCTCCATTCCGAATTATCTTTTAATTTACAAGTTCCATGTACAGAAGGAATACAAACTGTGTCCCATTGTTGCACACAAGCTCGCTGAAGGCCCTTTGTTTGGTAGGCTCTATTTTTTATATATCCATATTTCATGAGTGCAAATGCTACTTGATCGCATCTTTCTTCTTTTGATGTACAAGATGATAAACTAGGGAACATAAATACAGTTAAGATTATAAGTATTAATAATTTAGTATATTTCATAAATATCCTCCTAAAAAAAAAGATCATTACATCATATAATAATATTTATTTAAAAGCAAATTATATTAGATTCTAAATTGTGATTTTTCTTGTTTGTTTTTATGAATATAAAAGATTAAATGTGTATTTTTATTAAATTAGAATCTTAAACCAAATCCTATAGCAGGTAATATGAGTAATTTTTCAAAATCTTTATTTAATACAATTGTTGCTTCAGGTCTTATCCAAAAACTTTTTCCTTCATAAGAAAATCCAAGTGCTGCTGTATAAAGATTACCATCTGCAAATGCATTTGAACCATCATCAGATGCATCATCAATACCAACAGCAAGATAGTTATATCTTACATTACCATAAAAAACCATTCTTTCAGAAATTCTTTGTGATGCAATAAGTCCCATTCCAAACTTATACATTTTAAAATCACCAATAACCATTCCTGATGCTGATGGTTGAAGAGAGATTGTTGTATTTGATGTTTTATCTCCTATTTGAAGAACCTGATATTTTAAATCAACTTCAATATTTGCTATAACACCAGCTACTTTTAGACCTACATCCATATTATTATTAATTCCAAATCTAAAAATTGTTTCAGGAAAGTAAGGAACTGAAGTTGATTTATGTTTTGTACCTGTTTTGTTGCCATCTGCATCGTATGTGTCAATATCGTAATCAAACATTAAATATCCTATTCCTTCTCCCCATTCTACTTGGTCTTCTTTAAGAACTTCTGCTGTTTGATGTGATGAAAACGATACGCATGCATTCATAAAGATTAATGCAAATAGCGATAATAATAAAATAAAAGTTTTTTTCTTCATGTCTATCTCCTTAAAAATAAAAATTTAGACTATTATATATGAGTTTTATTCATTATTTTTTATCCATTTATTTAATTTTTTATCAAGTATTTGATTTTCCTTGAAATTATTTTTATATTTCATGGATTTATTTTCTTTTATATAGTAGCCTAGATAATAAAAATCTAAATTTAATGATAAAGCATATTGAGATTCGTAAATCACAGAAAATGTTCCTAGGCTATAATTTGAGTAATCAGTATTATAGGCAAAATAAATACTACTTAAAGCATTATTTACTTTATCAAGAAACCCTATTGCTACTAATTTGTCATCTATATAATATTCTGATTGCAATGCGAAATCGTTTTTATAATAGTAAGTTTCTAAAAATTCTTGAATATTAGTTTTTTTATTAAATTTATTTAGAGAATGATTTTCATAAACTTTGTAAATTTCCATACTTGGTTGAAGGGTTCTTATTATTACTTTTGTGTTTTTATTTTTTTTTACTACCTTTTTTTGTGATTTGGTCAAATTGAAATTTTTCAGGTTAATCCGGATAGGCATACATTTGTTGCAGTTTTTACAGGCATATCTGAAATAAAAAATACCAAACCTTCTCCATGATGCTTCAAGTAAGGATTGATATTCTGATTTTGTTACATTTGTTGCAAAAAAATATTCTTGTATAAATTTCTTTTCGGAGCTTATATAGGGGCAAGTTATTGCAGTAGAATATCTATTTTCTTGTAGTAATTTCATTGAATACCTAAAGTTTATTGTATTATATATATTTTTTTTGTATTTACAATATTTTTTATATGACTATAATGTTGATATTGTGTATGAGGTTCTATGTTTAAAGTTTTTTTTATTTTATTTTTTGTTTCATTTGCAATAATTGCAAATGAAAAGAGCGACATAAAAAAGGTAAGTGAATACTTTCATCAGTGGCATCCAGAGAAAACTAAAGCATTATTAAATAAATTAGAAAACAGTAATAAAATTTATGTGATTTATTTAAGAGCTAGATATCATTACTTAATGGGCAATTACAAAAAGTCTAAAGAGTTGTTAGAATATTTTGAAACAAATGCTCCTAATAGCTTAAAAGTAAGTTTAAATAGAAATTTAACAATTATGAATAATGCAATTGAAGAAGTTTCAAAATATGAAAAATTTGTTTCATCTGACAATAAGTTTATTGTATATACTCCAAAAGGAGATAATGAAATATTAGGAAAAAAAGCACTAGAAGTTTTAAGAAAAGCGTATTTAACACACTCAAAAGATTTAAATTATAAGGATAATATGATTGTTAGGCTTGAGATATTACCGTCAATAGAAGTTTTGGCTAAAATGTCTGGTTTAACTCTTGAAGAGATACAAACATCGGGCACAATTGCACTTTGTGATGATAATAAAGTTATGATAACTAGCCCCAAAGCACTAGTGAAGGGTTACAATTGGTTAGATACTATTTCTCATGAGTTTGTTCATTTAATTATAAGTAAAAAAACAAATAATAATACACCAATATGGATACATGAAGGAATTGCTAAATTTCAAGAAACAAGATGGCGTTTAAAACCAGGGCTTGTAATGCCAAAATATAGTGAAAGTATTTTAGCAACAGCTCATAAATTACATCATTATATTAGTTTTCAAGCTATGTCTCCTTCTTTAGCAAAATTACCTTCTCAACATGATGCAGCATTAGCTTATGCTCAAGTATCAACCTTGATAGATTGGACTTATCATAATTGGGGATATAAAAGAATTAATAAATTATTAATTGGTTTAAAAAAATTTCATAGTGATAAGCGTGCAGTAAGATATGCTTATGGTTTAAGTTTAAACCAATTGCTTAATAAATGGAAAAAATATTTAGATGTAAAAAAGTATAAAATATATAAAGGACTTATTACAAAACCTTTAATATTTAAAACATTAGAAAATAAAAAAGATAAATTATCTGAAATTAAAGTTTTTAAAAACAGTAAACTTAAAAGATTTTTAAGGCTTGGCAATATGCTTTATGAGCAAAATAGAATTAAAGCATCTAAAATAGAATACTTGAAAGCCTTAAAATATAAAAAATATGAATATCCATATTTAGAAAATAGACTCGCTGAAATATATTTATTAGATAAAGAGTACAAAAATGTTATTAAAATTTTAAGTAAAACTCTAAATATGTTTCCTGAATATGTTGATACTTATATGAACTTAGCTGAGGCATACTATAAATTAAAAAAGTATAATAAAGCAATTAGCATGTTTAATTTTGCAAAGATGTACAATCCTTTTTTAGTTGAAATACATCAAAAACTTGTCGAAATATATAAAAAACAGAAAAAAGATGATTTAATAAAACAAGAATTATGGAATTTGGATAAATTAAGCTCAACTCTTTGATTTAAATTTCTTTTTTTGTTATAATAAAATTATGTTTTAAGGAGTAGTTTATGAAATACATTTATTTTTTACTAATAATATTATTAGCTACAGCTTGTTCAAATACAACTAGCTCAAATAATAGTTGTGAAGATGATAAAGCTTGTAATAAATCACAAGGTCTTCAATGTTCTGATAATATAATCTATAGTTGTGATTATGATAAGCAGGGTTGTTTGGTAAAAACTCCATTTGAAGATTGCTCAGCAATTGGTAAAAAATGTGAAACAGGAGCTATAGAGTGTACTGATAAAGTTGATTGTTCTGATGATTGCAATATGATTGGAGCAAGTTGTAAAGATACTAATACTATTATGTTTTGTGGTCAATTTGATGATGATGCTTGTAATGAGTATAGTGAAGAAACAATTAAATGTGGCCAAGCAGAAGAATGCAAAAACGGAGAATGTGTTTTAAAACAAAGCTTTTGTGAAACAAATTCAGATTGTGGTGGCGATGCAACTTGTGAATCAAGTGATGAGGGGCCAAGTATCTGTACTTGCTCAGATGGTTATACTTATAACTCTGTAACAAAAACTTGTGATGATATAAATGAATGTGAAATTGATAATGGTGGTTGTGAGCAAATTTGTGCAAATAACGATGGTGGATTTGCTTGTAGTTGTGGAGATGGCTATAGTTTAACTGGTGATAATAAAACTTGTAGTGATATTAATGAATGTGAACAAGAGATTGATGATTGTGATATAAATGCTACATGTAAGAATTTAGAAGGCAATGAAGGTAAATTTGAATGTATTTGTAATGAGGGCTGGGCTGGAGATGGAGTAACTTGTACAGATATAGATGATTGTGAATCTAATCCATGTGTTCATGCTACGGCATGTGCAGATACTGGAGTTAATTCTTATACTTGTACTTGTGAAAGTGGTTGGCAAGGAATTAATTGTGATGAAGATATAAATGATTGTGCCCCTAATCCCTGTGTTCATGCTACTAGTTGCACTGATACAGGAACTAACTCTTACAGTTGTGCTTGTGAAAGTGGCTGGCAAGGAACTAATTGTGATGAAGACATAAATGATTGTGTCCCTAATCCATGTGTTCATGCTACCATCTGCACTGATACTGGAAATAATTCTTATAGCTGTACCTGTGAAAGTGGTTGGCAAGGAACTAACTGTGATGAAGATGTAAATGATTGTGCCCCTAATCCATGTGCCCATGGTACCTGTACTGATACAGGAATTAACTCTTATACTTGTGCTTGTGAAGGTGGTTGGCAAGGAATCAATTGTGATGAAGATATAAATGAATGTGCTAATGCTGGATTAAATAATTGTCATGATGATGCAATTTGTACTAATACCCCTGGTAGTTTTAATTGTATTTGTAAAGATGGATATGCAGGAAATGGTATAACCTCATGTATAGATGTAGATGAATGTGTAAACAATGATGATAATTGTAATGCTAATGCTACTTGTTATAATACTCCTGGTAGTTTTACTTGTGCTTGTAATGATGGTTATCATGGAGGAGCTGATGATGGTATTGAGTGCTTGGAAGTATGTGGTGATGGTATTAATACTGAATCTGAAGAATGTGATGATGGTAATAATGATTCTGGAGATGGTTGTAGTGATACCTGTATTGTTGAATACTGCGGTGATGGAATTGTAAAT
>JAMOQH010000186.1 GCA_027064085.1 bacterium
TAGTTATAATTTTCGGTATCTGTAATTAGTGATTTTATTTTTGGTTTGGTTTGTAGCCGATTCAATGATTTTCCGGGCGGAGGATTTTTTAATCGTAAAACGTTTTGTGATCGGAGCTATGCACGGATTGGTAGCTAATTTTGAAAAATAATTGAATCACCTAACACACAGCTCAGTGCTCAGATTGAGAGAAAAGCAGGAAGAGCACCGCAGCTGCCATACATTACAAGCAAAAAGAATAAAAATTGATAATAGACTTGATCATTTAGGAAGTCGTGTAAAAATGTAGTAAATTGTTTCATAGGAGGAACAAATGAAAAATGTTATACTTGTTATTGTAGTTTTTTTTATTGCGTTAAATCTTTTTTCAGAGACAATACCTTTAAATTTTGCCCAAACTGTTGCACAAAACTGGTATTCAATTATTTACAACACTGAAAATACTACAATCGATAATTACTCTATTGAAACATCATCAAATATTGCAACTTTATACATATTTAATTTTAAAACAGGGGGGTTCGTAATTACATCAGCTTCAAATGATGCTGAACCAATACTAGCATATAATAATACTGGAGCAATTACTACTAACCGGAGTTCAGGTCTGGAGTGGCTTATTGAATGTTATAGTGCACAGGTTTACGAAATAATTGAAAATCATTTGTTTTACCAACCACATAGAGATGCATGGCTGCAATTATTTGAAGACACATACACAGATGATCGTACTGTAGTGATACTGCCAATGGAACCTACATGGAGTCATCATTCCCCATATAACAATTTTGCTCCTTTAATTGATTCTGAACGATGCTCTGCAGGATGTGGTCCAATAGCTATGGCGCAAATTATTAACTATCACAAATACTTATCTGATTACACTTTTTCAAATGAATTTGTTAACTCGAATTATGATTTTATGGTAACCGACCCATCTACTCAGGAAAATGTATGGATTGAAATTGATGAAGATGCATCAACTTATGATTTTCCAACTTTTGAAGTGCTTGATCCTCATCTGACAGATATAAGAGAGCTATATAATACAAGTAATCCCATCCAATATAATAATGGCTTTGCAGCTTTGTCTTTTGCCTGTGGAATTGGGTTAAAAGCAATGTATGGGAGTAGTACAGGTACTTATGGTGGAACCAATTATGTTAATGCTTTCGCTAAATATTTTGGTTATAATTCAAGTCATCATAGCAGGAATAATTATCAAGGTAATTGGGAATCATTATTGATAAATGAAATCAATAATGATAGAATAATTGAGTATAGCGGAATTGATCCTGATGAAGGTGGTCATGCTTTTATTTTGCATGGCTACGTGAGCAGTTCAACTGGAAACTCTTATTTTTATGTTAATTGGGGGTGGGGGGTAAATCATAATGGTCCTGATGGTGCATACTCTTTAGATAATCTTAATCCTTTTTTAACAGATTATCATTTCACTGAAAATCAAAGTGCGATTGTTGGAATTGAACCTTGTTCATTAACTGTAATTGGACAATTAAATGCATATTTCCCTGAATGTTCATGGGGTACTTTTACTTACCCATTAAGTGCAGAAATTACAGCACATTACGAAAGTGGATCAGGAAATGTAGATATTGATGGAGTATATTGTGGTTTAGGAACTGGACAATATTATATTCAATTTGATGAGCAACTACCTATTGGAACAGAATTTTGGATAACATTTGAATCCGACAATTATGATAATATTACGGTTTATGATGAAATTACTTCCGATTCAAATGTTCATTATATGGAACCAATCGAACTTATTTGGAAAGTAAAACCACTTTTTAATGGCTGGAACTGGGAATCATTCCCTGTTTTGGATAGAACTGGAAATGGTACAGTAGATGCGATAACTGTTTTAGAAGAAATCCCCGGGTTTCCTGGTGAAATAACATTTATTGATGTTCTCAATTCAGGTCCAATTGGTTATGAAGATCCCTATGATGAACTATATTATGCAAACTCCATATGGAATCCACTCGAAAATTACAATTTTCAAAGTACCCGTTGTTTCAAAATCCAAGTGTTACCCGACTTACAAAACGACTATTCATACAGGAAACTTGATATACCCGGTACATTATTAGATGAAACAACCACAGTTGACCTTTTAGCTGGTCAGGATAACTGGATTGGTTATTGGATCAAAGCTTCACAAGATATTGATGATGCTTTTGGAGATGATTGGGATAAAATCAAATCTATCAAAGCGGAAGATTGGGAATGGAAAGATATGAGCCTTGAAAGAGAAACCGGAATTCCTTTTCAACATTTCTATCCAAGCCGACCATTAAATTATGGAAAAGGTTATGTGGTACAAGTGAAAGAAGACATACTTAATTTCCAATGGAATGAACCCGATGGAATAGGTTCACAGTACACGAAACAAGTTCCCGAATTATTTACTTTTGAAGAAAAACCTGATTATGAATCTGTGATAATAGACACTATAGAAGGTGGAAATAATATTGTAGAGGTTGGTGTTTTTGAAAATGAAGTTTGCGTTGGTGCTGCTGTAGTAGATGAATTTCCATTACAGATATTAGCTTATACAGATGCTATGAATCGTGGAGGAGAACTAACTTTCCAATTCTCTTATGGTAGTGAAAGAGGTTATCAGGAAGCAAAGGGCTATACAGTGATGAATACAGATACCGGAAAATTTGAAACACGCAAAATAAGGCTTGGTGAATTGACACACAACATACTTCGATTATATACTGACGAAGAACAGGAAATTGTACCTGAAATCGATAGAACGGTCTTGTATTCAAACTATCCTAATCCTTTCAATCCGACAACTCAAATAGCATTTTCCATTCCTCAGGAAGGTAAAGTTAATCTGTCAGTTTACAACATCAAAGGACAATTAGTAAAAACATTGATAAACAGAAGAATTATTTCTGGCTCTCATAATGTAAATTGGAATGGGCGGGACAATACCGGTAAACTTGTATCTTCAGGAGTTTATTTCTATAAATTGAAGTTCGATAAAAAAGAAATTTCGGAGAAAATGTTATTGTTGAAATAAAAATGAAAAAATCCATAAATCCCTCTCCTGGTGGTGAGGGATTTATGGTAAGGTAGGGAAAATGAAATCGAAACTATTATTTTTTTGCATCATTGCGGTCTTTGCTGTAAACACCTTTGCTGCTATCTATCACATCAAACAAGATGGCACAGGTAATTTCACAACTATTCAAGCTGGAATAAATGCTTCAGCTAATGCCGACACAGTTTTAGTATATCCAGGCACATATGTTGAAAATATAAACTATAATGGCAAAAACATAGCAGTTGCCAGCCTTTTCTTTACAACCAATGACGAAAATTATATCTCACAAACGATCATAGATGGCGATGCAAATGGAACAACTGTTTCAATAATAAACGGAGAAGATGAAACAACTTTACTTTGTGGTTTCACTATTCAAAATGGCTCGGGTACATACTATCAGCCATACTATATTGGTGGAGGTATATATTTGCTCAACTCTTCACCAATGATTTGGAAATGTTATATTAAAAACAATATTGCATACCAAGGAGGTGGTTTATATATAAAATATTCACATCCAACTCTTAAAGGATTAACGATTACAAATAATCATGCTTATTCTATTGGTGGTGGAATTCTCATCACACATGAATCCGCACTTGAATTTGATACCCAGGAATTATGTAACATTTACTTAAATTATAGTGCATCAGGGTGCGACATCAACAAAACTTGGATATTAATGGAACCGGTTACAATTATCGTGGATACTTTCACTGTACTTGAACCGGATTATTATTTCATAAGTTCCGCTGATCAATTTGGAGTTCAGCAAAATGACGTAACGCTTATAGCTCAACATGCAAGGCTTGAGCCTGTTGATAATGATCTTTATGTGTCACCAACAGGATCGAATAGCAATTCCGGTCTTACACCAGATGATCCATTACAGTCTATCAATTACGCTTTATCTTCTATTGTTTCTGATAGTTTGGATTCTCACACAATTTTCCTAAAAAATGGTACTTATTCGAAAAGCTTGAACGGACAAGCTTTTCCTCTAAATTTAAGAGGGTATGTTTCCATTGAGGGTGAGTCAATGGAAAACACAATTTTGGATGCTGAGAATTTATCTTCATTTATTTACTCTTTTGATAATGATAGCAATATGAGTATTAAAAATATAAAATTTATTAATAGTGAAAACTTTTATATAAGCAGTGGTATTAGTAATCCGAATTTCTATGAAAACCGTTTTATTAATTTCGAAAACATAATTTTCTCAAATAATATTCATAGATCGTATCTTTTCAGTGTATCAGATATGAATATCAATCTAAAAAACGTACATTTTCTTAACAATCAGGGGGGTTCGCAAATCAGATTTTGGCTGACTAATGATAATGCAGTTGCTGATATTGAGAATATGGTTATTCAAAATTGTTCCCAATACACACATTCTGATATTTTTTCTGCTAAGCCTGTCTTTTTGTTTGGTGCCACTGATGATGATCCTTACCAAGTTACAATGAAGAATACACTTATTACGGATAACGTGGATAACACAACGGATTATACTATGTCATGTTCGGCAATTTCGGTAAGTTTTAGTATAGATTTGAATCTGATCAATTGTACTATAGGAAACAATTATACCCCTGGAGGAACTGGACAAGGACAGGGAGCTGCATTGCTAGCTGGTGGAGTTGGTTCTACATTTAATATCGTGAATTCCATATTTTACGGTAATTTCACTGATCAGATATACCTGGTTAATGATGGTCCTGAAGAACCTATTACCATGAATATTTATAATTCACTTATAGAAGGTGGAGAAGCAAGCATTTTAAATCCATCCAATTGGAATACACTTAACTGGATGGATGGCAACCTTAGCGAAAACCCAAATTGGGATGTTACTGGAGATAATCCTTATGCACTTTCTGCAAATTCTCCCTGTATAGATGCAGGCACATTAAATCTTCCTGCAGGAATGGAACTACCTGAGTATGATCTTGCGGGTAATCCAAGAATTAACGGTAACACAATTGATATAGGTGCTTATGAGTTTCAAGGTGATCCTTATGAAACAGATGAAAATGAGATAGTGATTCCTGAAATAACAGAAATATCAAATTACCCAAATCCGTTTAATCCATCTACAACAATAAAACTTGATCTGGCAGAGTCTGGTAAAATTAATTTTTCAATTTATAATATTAAAGGTCAGAAAGTAAAAACATTGTTGGATGCTTATTCTTCCGAAGGAATATTTGAACTTGTCTGGGATGGAGATAATGATTATAAAAAACAGGTTAGCAGTGGAACATACTTTATTAAATTAAGTGTTGATGGAGTAGAAAAAGCAGTTGAGAAGTGTACTTTGTTGAAATAGTATTTTTGAAGAGTTGCTTGTAACAAGCATATCCACGCTGATAGCGTGGCATATGTCGACCATTACAAGCAACAAGGTGAAAAGGTATTTTA
>JAMOQH010000187.1 GCA_027064085.1 bacterium
TGTCTTAATTTTTATTTATTTATCCTACATGTTATGAAAAAAAATACATTTTCGTATTTTTTCTCTTGACACACTGCGTCAAATACTATATAAGTTATTTGTTTGATAAATTTATAGTCTTTTCAAGAGGTTACTATGAGAGTTCTGTTAGCTATTGTTTTGTTTTCTTTAATTTTTATTTCCTGTGGCACTGAAGAAAACAATCTTAAAAAACCAAATTCACAGGAGTTAGAAGAAACAAGATTACCCAATAATCTTTTAAATTGTCTTAGAGGTGGCAACTGTGGTGATGAACTTAAAATAATCAATAAAAACCTTACTTTAAGAAAATTAATTAATTTTAATGATATGTGGGAAAATTATCTTGGACATGATTATTCTTTAGAGGAAGTAAAAGAGTTAATTGGTGGACAACTTAATGTTGATTGGATTACTAATAGTTGTACAATTAGATTAAGTAGAGCAATGAATTATTCTAATAATAAAATTTCAAAATGGGGATTTAATAAATATGCTGGTCAATATGGTAATCCTGGTTTAATTTTAAAAGGTGGTGATAATTTAAATTATGCAATTAGAGTAAGAGAAATGGCTAAATATCTCTTAAAGTTTTATAATGCAAGACCACTTCATTTTAGTAAAAGTGAAAGAGTTAGAAATTTGTTAAAAGGAACAGAACATCTTTATGATGATGCAAATTTAAGTGAAACAGAAGAATTAGAAAAGAAATTAAGACTTACTGGTAAAAAAGGTATTTTAATGTTTAATGTTGCTCTTTGGAGTGATGCTACAGGGCATTTTGAAGTTTGGAATGGTGAAGAGTCAAAAGGTCATTCAAGATTTCTAGAGGCACAAGAAGTGTTTTTATGGGTGATAGAAAATAATACTTGTGAATCTCCTAATATGCATTATGATGTAAATTCTGATGCATGTATTTGTAATGATGGTTATGAAGAAGTTCATGTTGGATATTGTACAGTGGTTGATTGTCCTGAAAATTCACATTGGGATAGTTTACATAAAATATGTAGTTGTGAAGATGGTTATAAAATGAATGATGAACAGACTGAATGTGAAATTGTTTTCCAAAATTCTGCAATGACTTCGATTGATGTTAATCATGATTATATGGGAAACTGGACAGAAGAATCTGTTAATTATATTTACTGGCATGTAAATCCTAATCTTGGAGGAAACTTTAATTGTAGAGCAGGAGCAGGAACAAATAATAGAGTTTTAACCACGCTAACTCCAAGTGAAAATATAGACTCAAGAAGGGAAGTTCAGTATGATAGGAATAATAATCCATGGTTTAAAGTTGTAACAAGAGAAGGAATAGAATGTTTTGTAAGAGCAAAAAATAGATATATTGAGCCTTCTTTATTTACTGATCATAATGGAAATTGGGAAACGGAAACTGTTCTTTATAGATATTGGAAAATTACAAATAATGTAAGTTCTTTAAATTGCCGAGCAGGTGCAGGAACAAATAATGAAATATTAACATCTCTTGCTTCTGGTGATTACTTTTTTAGTATTGGAAAGTATGACTATGATAATAATAATAATATCTGGTTTAAAGTACAGACAAGAGAGCATATTCAGTGTTTTGTAAGAGCAAAAGACAGATATATTGAACCTATTAAATAAATTCTTGTAAAATAGTCCTAAAATATTACATATCAAATAAATAAACTTCATTTTAAAATACAGGTTTGAATGCAGGGCGTAAGCTCTGCGATTCAGGAGTAAAAAAAGCATAAAAAAAATTCAAAAATCAATAATTGATAATTATATGTATATCTGTTATAATGCACGCGGATTAATTTTGGATTAATTATGAAAATAATAATTATAGTGCTTATTTCTTTATTTTTTATATCATGTGCAAGTGAACAACTCAGTGACCCCACCCCTAAAGATAAATTGATATATCCTGTTACTCTTTCTATAAGTAAAGATGGTAATAGGCTTTTTGTTGCAAATTCTAATTTTGATTTAAGATATAGAGGTGCTTCTATCGTAGTAATTGATTTAGAAACTCAAAAAATAATACCTGAGGAAACAAAAACTTTAGATTCTTTTTTATCTGATATGGAAATAGATAAAGATGAAAATTTACTTTTTGTTGTAAGTAAAGATAGTGGTAAATTATATGCTTATAATATATCTGAAACATCTCCTTATTTGTCTTGTAATGAGTATGAAAATGGTAGTTGTAATGTGAATAATATTTTACAATTAAGTTTTGATTCCCCTGCATCTATGACTATTGATAGAACTAGAAAATTAATATATATTGCTCATAAAAGTGGAGCTAATGTTTCTATTGTGAAATATGAAAAAAAAGATGGCATTTTAAGTTTAAGATTACTTAAATCTCTCACTGTTAAAGACCTTACGGGTAGAGCATCTGATATTGAATATAATAAAAATTTAGATAGAGTTTTTATTACAAGTGATTATACAAAGTATGTTATAGCCTTTAAACCTTTAATGGATTATTATGGTAATATAAATAAAGTGAAGTATTTTCCTTTAATTAAAGTTACAAATAGGGCATTATTGTTAAATTCCTACTCTCAGGTAGAAGATATTTCATTTTTTGAAGATAAAATGTTCTTATCTATATCAAATCCATCGTCAATATCAATATTAACTAAACAAAAATCTGATAATGGAGATGTTTTTTCTTTTGATAAGTCTATTTATACTGATTATTTTCCAGTTAGAACATTATGTACTGATAATGGTGTTTGTTTAAGTTCTTTATATGAGTCAAGAAAACTCGCAGTCCTAGATATTAGTAAGGGCTTGTTATTGAATAATCTTAATATAGAGAAAAGAGGATATGATATGGCTTATTCAAGTATTAAAAAAGAAATATATATAACTCTTTTTGTTGATAATTCTATTATGATTTTAGATGTAGATCCTAATAGTTCAACATTTTTACAAATTAAAAATTTAATTTATTAAACTTATGTATAGAGAAATTATGATAAAATTTAAAAAATATTTGCTAGGATTATTATTATTGGTCTTTATTGCATCAAGCTTTGCATGTGATCAAACTCAAGATATTGAAGTTGGATATTTTAAAAAACCTATTGATATTGTATCAATTAACAATGCTGATAACTCAGCTTTATTAATTTTAGATAATAAAGCAAATCAATTATTTTTATATAATCTAAAAGATAAGTGCTTTGTTGACTTTTCTAAAAAAATACCATTAAGAAATGGTTTGATTTTACCCAAATATCCTTATAAAGTTGTAACATCAAGTGATAATAAAAAGGCTGTGGTTGTATCTTCAAATGGTGTTTTGTCTATAATTAATTTAAAACCATATTTTGATTTTTACCAAAAAGATTGTAAACAGACAACAATTCCTTTTATTGAATATTCTAAGCAATTAAAAGAATTGCCAAGTGATATTATAATTAGAAAATCAACAGGCTTTAGCTATGAGCTACTCCTTGTTAATAAAACAGCTAGAAAAGTAGAATTTTATAATTATGATGGAAATGATTTTACTCTTTCACATAATAAAACTTACAATGAGAAAATTAATTATTTATATTATAGTAACAATAACTATTATATAAGCTTAAAAAATCAAAAAAGTATAATAAAAATAGCAAGTGATGGGGCTGAAACTATTATTGATCTTACTGACATTTCCATTAATTATGCTAATATAGATAAATTTATAGTAACAGATGAAAAAATATATATATACAGTCAATATGAAAATATTTTTTTAATATGGGATAGAGTAGAAAATAAGTATATTGAAATCCCTGCTTCCTATAATCCTCTTGACTCAGAAAGTGATGAACACTCCAAATCATTAAAATTATCTTACAATTTAAACTCTATGTCTTTATATAAACAAGAGTATAATATTGCTGATGATAAACTTTTAAATGATTTAGGGTATTTAAAAGAAAACCAATTACTTGAGGGAAATTATATTTTATTAACAGATGTTGGGGGATATTTTTATTTCTTAACATTAGATACTGATAAAAAATTAATTACAGAATTCTTTGAAGATGATTTTGATAGTTTAAATGATTATAAAGATACGCTTGATAAAAGATTTTTAAAGTATCATATTCCATTACAAACAGATTATAAAGCTGAAATCATATCTGTAATTCAATCTGATTATTGTACTCAATTTAATAAACATGAAGCTAACCAATGTTTTTCTGTTGTAAATGAAGATGAAAATTCAACAGATAACAGATACATAATACTAAAAGATAAAGTGAAAGATAGAGAATATGATCTTGCAAATAATTATTTTAAATTTACATTTGAAGCAGGATTAGAAAATTTTATTTCAGATGATGGTAGCTTTATTTCAAACAATAAATTATTCTCTAGCTCTATAGATTTTTCAAAATTAACAATTGAGTCTCAAAATTTACAATTAGAGATTATTTCAGAGCTTCCTGAAAGTAAAATAGATGATGTGAAGTGTGAAAAGTATAAAACAAATGAGGAAGAATTAAAAGAAGGTGAAACAAATAGAAAATATTTTAGATTAGTTCCTATTGGTGTAATAGATGGTCATGAGTTAACCCTTGATGTTAGCAATGATCCGAATTTATCATATTGTTATGATGAAGCTATTGCGTTTCAGGTAAGAGTTAAAAATTTATTTTTGGTAACAACAACACAGAATGGTGAAATTGGAACTACTTCATATTGTACTAATAATAAAGAGATTAATCCTTTTTGTAATGGTGAAGATACCGAATTATGCCCTATAGAATGCGAAAATGCTCCTTTTTATGAAAATGATTTGTTTAAAGTGAAAATTTTTTCAGATAAGGGGGATATGAGTATTGATAGTTATATTTCTTTTTCTTTAGGTGTAACATCTATAATGTCAAGATATCGTAGTTCAATAATATCTCCATTAAAAGCAACAATATTTAAAAATACTGATACTAACCAAAGTAAGAATGGCATTGCAATTGTTGATTCTTATGGAAATGACATATTTGTAGTAGATACAAATTCTTTTAGTGAAATGTTAACAATTATTCAATAAATAAGGATGTAATATGGGTTTTAATGCTGGAATTATAGGATTACCTAATGTTGGTAAAACAACAATTTTTAATGCAATTACAGGTGCTGATGCAGAAGTAACAATTTATGGGTTTTCTACAACAAAAACTGATTCAAGAACAGTATTTGTTCCTGATAATAGAATAGAAGAAATTCAGAAAGTTGTAGAAGCAGATAAGTTGGTTTATACAACTATGGAAATTGTTGATGTTCCCGCTCTTGCACAAGGAGCATCAAAGGGTGAAGGTCTTGGAAATAGATTTTTATCTGATATTCAAAAACTAGATGCTTTACTTCATGTAGTTAGGTGTTTTGAAGATGAAAATATTATACACATTGATGATAAAATAGACCCCATTAGAGATGTAGAAATTGTAAACGGAGAATTGATACTTGCTGATTTGGAAGCTGTTACTGGTCAAATTGACAGATTACAGAAAAAAGTAAGAGCTCATGATAAAGAAGCAATAAAAAAAACTGAAGTTTTAAGTAAGTGTCAAGAACACCTTTTTGAAGAGAAACCTATTTCTGAGCTAGATTTATCTGAAGAAGAAAAGTATGCAATTAGGGATACAAGTTTATTAACTTTTAAGCCAATGTTATATGTTGCAAATATTCCAGAAGATGCTATTAGTGAAGATAATAAATATGTAAAAGCATTAGAAGAATATGCTAAAAAAGAAGGAAAAACATTAATTAAAATAAGTGGCCAAATTGAAGCGGATATTGCAGCAATTGAAGATGAAGAAGAAAAACAGGAATTTCTTGATGAAATGGGATTAAAAGAACCAGGGCTTTATCAACTTTTGAGAGAAGGATATGCTTTGCTTGACTTGATTACTTTTTTTACTGTAGGTGGTAAGGAAAACAGAGCCTGGACAATAAAAAATAATTCAACAGCGTGGGTTGCTGCTGGTAAAATTCATTCTGATATACAAAGAGGTTTTATTAGAGCTGAAGTTTACCATTATGAAGATTTAATAAAATTTAAGTCCGAGCCTGCAATTAAGGATAACGGTAAGTTTAGACTTGAAGGAAAAGATTATATTGTGAAAGATGGGGATATTTTACATTTTAGATTTAATGTATAAATTCACAATAGGAGAAAATTATGAAAAGAATACTTATATTGGATACAAAAAGTCATCAATATGATGTTAGAGAAGCTCTTAGTGAAGTTGGGAGTTTTTTAATTGATAATACTGATTCTGTAGATGAATTTAGATTAAAACTATATGAAAATGATCCTGATTTAATCTTATATTATACTAATTCAAATATAAGTATTCATGATATAATAGAATTAATGTTTAATACAGACTATGTAAGTACTCCTGTTTTGTTTTTTAAAGATAATGAAATTAATGAGTTCTATAAACACAACTTGCTACTTGGACCTTTTAATATAAATGAGGAATCATTTTCTTCAATAATAAATATAGGATTAAAGTATAAGGAAATTTACTCCAGTTATAAGGAATTAGAAGAAAAAGTTGTATCTTTAGAAGAAGGTTGTAATAGTAACGAAACAGGATTTCATAATTTTTCTTATTTTAGTGCACAGGTTATTCAAGAGTTTAAAAAAGCAAAAAGATTTAATCATCCTTTGTCATTAGTTATAATACAAATTGATTCAGAAGAAAGATTAAAGGACGAATATCCTAAAGATATAGTGGAAAAATTCATGAAATCTATTGTTAATTCAATTAAACAGGCAATAAGAGATACTGATATACCTACTTCTTATGATGGTAATAAGGTTTTGATTTTAATGCCTCTAACAGATGAAACTGGTATTGAATTAGCAATAAATAGGCTTAAATCAAATATAGAAAAAACGGTGTATAAAGATAATGGTTTAGAAATAAAAACAACTGCAACAATAGGTAGTGCTACTATGAATGATGAAACCTCAAAGTTTTCAGAAATGGTAAAAAAAGCAATGGCGACATTTAAATAAATGAGTGTAATTCTTGATTTATCAAAATTATTAATTGATAGATATATAAACAAAGATAGTTTTGTTATAGATGCTACATGTGGAAATGGATACGATACAAATTATTTAGCTAGTAAAATAAAAAAAGTTTATACTTTTGATATTCAAAAAAAAGCAATTGAGAATGCAAAAATTTTAAATAAAAATTTTAATAACATTTTATATTTTTATGATGGTCATGAACATATTGATAAATATATAAAAACTCATCTTGACTTGGTGGTATTTAACCTCGGTTATTTGCCTAATTCAGATAAGAGTATTACAACTAATTTTAATACAACAAAGCAGGCGATAGAGCAGTCTTTCGGTTTATTAAACAGAAAAAAAGCAATAATTATTATCGTTTATCATGGTCATGAGGCTGGGGAATTAGAGGCAAAACAATTATCTGAATATTTATCAAGTATAGATAAAAATGAAGCAGATATTTTTGAGCATAAACTAATCAATAAACCCAATACTCCACCTTTTATATATGAAATTATAAAAAGATAGTTATTCATATTTGACAATATCTCATTTTAATAGTATATATAGTTTTTGTTATTTATAGGAGTTTTTATGAAGAAAATTTTAATAGTGCTAATATTTTTATGTACATTACAAATAACTGCTACTGAGAAACAGTTTGGTGTTGGTCTTGGAGGAGGAAATATTGTTAGTGGTATTTCTGGTAAGTATCTTCTGGGTAATCATACTGCATTACAAGGAGTTGTTGGGGTAAGAGGTAATGATGGTTTTGCTCTTTCGTTAGATTTTATTATGGAATTTCCACCTTATTTAGTTAAAAATAAAGATGTTACTTTAGCATGGTATGCTGGTGCAGGAGCATTTTGGTGGCATTATAGTCATGATTATGGCAAAGATAATTATAATTGGGAAATATTTGGTATTAACGGAGTGGTTGGTTTATCATTAATGTTGCAAAAAGTACCACTAGAGTTTGCTATTGAATGGAGGCCTGCTTTCTTTATTTCTAATAGTGATTATGATTGGTATAACGGTTATAGTGGGTTATATTTGGGTGGAGCTGGAGGAGCGATAAGATGGTATTTCTAACCACCAAATTCAAGCAGATAAGACTTTATAAAACCATCTAAGTTTCCATCTAATACAGCATTTACATTTCCTGTTTCAAAATTAGTCCTGTGGTCTTTAACCATTTTATAAGGATGTAAAACATAAGATCTTATTTGTGAACCCCATGTAATTTCTTTTTTATTTGCATTAAATTTATCTGTTTCTTCTTGTTTTTTTTGTAATTCTAGTTCATAAAGGCGAGATTTTAGAACTTTAAATGCTGCTTCTTTATTTTTATGTTGAGATCTTTCATTTTGGCAAGAAACTACAATTCCACTTGGATTATGTGTAAGTCTAATTGCAGAGTCAGTTTTATTAACATGTTGGCCACCTGCTCCACTTGCTCTAAAAGTATCTACTCTTACATCTTCATCACGAATTTCTATTTCTATGTCATCATCAATTTCAGGAACAACAGAAATTGATGCAAATGAAGTATGTCTTCTAGCAGAGGAATCAAATGGAGAGATTCTAACTAATCTATGAACTCCGTTTTCTGATTTTGTTAGGCCATAAGCATATTCACCTTCTGCTAAAAAAGTAATAGACTTGATACCATTTTTTCCTGCCTCATCACCAGATTGATAATCTAATATAGATAGTTTATACTTTTTCTTTTCACAATACATATTTAACATTCTATAAAGCATTCCTGCCCAATCCTGTGATTCAGTTCCTCCACTTCCCGCATTAATACTTATAATTGCATTATTAAAATCAAGTTCTCCACTAAGCATTCTGTTAAACTCTATTTCATTGACAACTTTTTCTAATTTTTTTATAGATATTTCTATTTCAGTAAAGTTTTCAGTATTGTTATCATCTTCATAAAACTCATAATAAACTTCATAATCTTCTTTCAGTATTAACGATTTTTTGAACAGTTTTAAAACATTATCTAATTTTGACTTTTCTTTTGTTAGTGGCTTAACTCTTTCTGTATCATTCCAAATGCTTCCGTCTTCAAATTCTTTATTTATTTCTTCTAATCTTTTTGTTTTTTTATCTATCTCAAGATATTGTTCCAGTTTTTCTATTTTACTACTTAAAGTTTTATATAAATTCTTAATTTCAAATAGTTCCATAATCATTCCTACACAAAATTAAATATTAGCATAACTTGGCTTATTATTACAATAAAGGATTTTTATTTTTAGTTTATAAATAAAAAAGGGGCCTAAGCCCCTTTTAAAATTACTTGTAATTATTGTTCTTAATAATTAATCATAACATTATCAAGTAAAGCATTAAATTCTGTATTCTTACCAGCTTTAATTTCTAGTCTACAGTCAACTCCTGCTTTCCAGAAATCATTAAGCTCATCACCAGTTGTAATTGTGTATGTAGTCCAATCAGCTTGGTTAAATTCAACATAAGAATTGCTTCCTGAATTAGTAAAAGTAGTTGATGTTGCATCAGCTAGATTATAGAATTTTTGTTCTCCTGTTGTATAGGTATCAGCATTTAAATCACAAGCTATGTTAACTGTAATTTTACCACTTCCTTTCATTTCAAAAGATATAGAAGCAGGCTTGGTATCAGTCATAGTTGTAAGAGCTGTACTAATAACATATTTGTTTCCAGTTTCTGTACCAATAACAGATAATGCGAAGTCAGAATCTCTTACTGTTTTTAACATTGCAAATCCTGAGTTACCAATTTTCCAATCTGTAGGTGTTGAGTCATCTGTCCAAGTTGCAAAGTTAGCATTTGGAAATTGAGGAGCTGTTCCACCAACACAAACATTATTGTCGCATGAAGTTGCACCATTTGTACAATCTTCTACTGCATTACACATACCTGGTTTTAAAGTACAAGTGTCAGTAGCTGTACATTCTTCCCAAGCATTACATGCTGGATTACATGTTGCTGCAGGAACTTCACAAGTATGATTTGTATTACATTCTTCTCCTGCCGTTGTATTACAATCATTATTATCTGCACACATTCCAGGAGTTGTTGTACATGTATCAGTTGCTGTACATGTTTCCCATGCTTCACATGGAGTAGCACAAGTAAAAGTAACCAATTCCATATCAGTAGCAACTCTTAATACTAGCCTATAGTTAGTATCATATTGACCAACAACACCATCTAATTTAGATAAAACATTACCAACCACTAAATCACCACTTAAAGAACCCTTTTTAAGTAAAAATGGGTTTCCGTCTTTATCTGTGATAGTAAAATCATATTGTCCCGCTTCAGTAACAGTAAAAGGTTGACCTGTTAAGCTTACATACATAGATTCATGAGTTTCAGCCATTGCATTACCAGCAACAGAAATAGCTGTAGGCATAGTTCCAGCACCACCATCTGTAACAGTAGCTTCTTTTAATTCCATAAAATTATGATATTCATCTAATTTACCTGTTACAGTAACATTATTACCTGCAACTACAGTTGGAGCAGAACCTAAGAATACATACATTCCAGCATTAGCATCTTGAAAATAAAAACCTTTACTATCAACACCTGTTACAGTACCTTCAGTAGTATAAACATTACCTACAGTTCCTGCTCTTACTTGTGTAATTGTAATAGTTGCAGGGGCCGCAACACAATTCCCTGTAGCTGGGTCACATATTTTACCATCTGCAGCACAAGTATTTCCTGCACATAAATCAGTATTTCCACATACAGTAATAGCCGCGTTTTGTGAACAATCATAATCGTCACAGTCTATATGTCCATCATTATCGTTATCTACACCATCAGAACATTTTGCATCAGTATCTTCTGCTGAAGAATCAGTACAAGCATCATTTACACATACTTGACCAGCAGCACAGGTAACTCCACCACAAGTAACAGCACAAACTGTAACATTAGCATTTCTTGAACAAGACCAGTCTTCACAATCAGTATGTCCATTACCATCATTATCTATACCATCAGAACATTTTGCATCAGTATCTTCTGCTTCAGTAGCAACACAAGCATCATTTACACATACTTCACCAGTTGCACATTCAACTCCACCACATAAAACTTTACATACAGTTACTGCGGCATTTCTTGAACAACTATGATCATCACAATCTGTATATCCATTACCATCATTATCAATACCGTCACTACATAAAGCATCTGTATTTTCATCAGCTTTTGCAACGCAAGTATCATTAGCACATACTTGATCTGCAGTACATTGAACTCCACCACATAAAGAACCATCGCTTACAACATCTGCTTTACTTGTAGGGAAAATAACGATTTCACCATAATCAAGAGTCATAACTCCTTTAATAGCTGTAATCTTTTCATTTTGAGTAAAATCAACTCTTGGATATGAAAATGATGTTCCAATTAAAATTGATTTGTCTGCACTATCTTTTGCTGTAAATGTAAATTTACTATCTTTTCCGCATATTTTTCCTTCTTCACAGCTATCACCATTAGGGCAAGTACCATCTGTTCCACATTTAACCATATTTGTTAACTCAGTTACTGTAAAAGGAGCGTTTGTTAAGTTAACTAACATTGACTCATATTTTTCTTCGTAACTTACAGATGAAATATAAACTGCAGTAGGTATAGTTGCAGTTGCTGCACTAATTTCAACATCAGCTGTTGTTTGAGGGCTTAGTTCTGTTCTGTCAAAATATTCACTTAATTTACCACTTATTTTAACTAGGTTACCTACAGCTAAATCTTTGAAATCTGCTTCAGTTTTAATAGTATCAAGATTTACATATATAGCGGCAAATTCAGTTTCTCCAGCTTGTTGAATAATAACTGCATGATGGCTTGAGGTTTTTAAACCTTTTACTCCAACAACAACACCTTCGAGTTTTTTAGTTAATATTTTACCTTTTTGATCACCGTAGTTACTACTCCATTTTCTTGCTTTAACAATAGTATCTAAGTCTTCTACATTAAAATCAACACATGAACCATCAGCTGGGTCACAAACTTGATCTTCACCACAACTATTTCCTGCACATAAATCAACAGTATTAGATTCACATTCTCCAGTTACAGTATTACATGTTTCATCAGATTTACATTCAGGTGTACAAGCTTGTACTTCAACACATTCACCACTACCTGGGTCACAAACTTTACCTTCTGATGCACAAGTATTACCTTTGCATTTGTCTTGGGTAGTTGTACCATCATTACCATCATCACAAGCGGTAAAAATCAGTGTCATTGATGCTATCAACAACATCAAAAAATAGGATATTTTCATATCAACTCCTTTAAAAAAAATTAAACCTCGTTGTCTTTTATCGTAAATTCTTAAAATTGTCAATGTTTTTTATCGGTTTTTTCATAAGTTTTTGTGTTTTTTTCTATTTTTTTTTGTTGCTTGTTTTTATGTTTTTATTTATGTTAAGATGTTTTGTTTTTTATGTGGGGATATAATGAAGAATCATGAAAGAGTCAGAAAAGCAATTGATGCTATTAAAAGTGGAGAAATGGTTATTTTGGTAGATGATGAAGCTAGAGAAAATGAAGGAGACTTATGTTTTGCTGCTGAATTTGCAACTCCCGAAAAAATAAATATGATGGCAAAATATGCAAGGGGGTTAATTTGTTTAACTTTAACTCCTGAGTGGACAGACAAACTAAATTTACCTATGATGGTTACTGATAACCATTCTAGATATAAAACAGGATTTACTATTTCCATTGAAGCAAGAGAAGGCGTTACAACAGGAATTTCTGCTGCTGACAGAGCACATACTATTCTTACAGCGATAAAAGATGATGTTGTTGCATCCGATATAGTAAAACCAGGGCATATATTTCCATTAAGAGCAAAAAAAGGTGGTGTATTGGCAAGAACAGGGCAAACTGAAGGTTCTGTTGATTTAGCAAAACTTGCTGGTTTAAAGCCAGCAGGGGTGATTTGTGAAATAATGAATGAAGATGGAACTATGGCTAGAATGCCTCAACTTGAGAAATTTAGTGAAGATTTTAATATCCCCATTGTAACAATAGAAGATATCATTGCTTTTAGGCTTCAATATGAAACACTAGTAAAATCTAAAATTGAAACTAAATTATCTACTGTTTTTGGTGATTTTAAAGCATTTGTTTACGAAAGTAGCGTGTCAAATAAAGAGCATTTAGCTTTAGTAAAAGGTGATATTGCTAATGATGAACCGATATTAACAAGAGTACACTTAGAGTGTTTAATGGGAGATATTTTTGGTATTTACAGCAAAAAATGTTCTTCACCTTTAAAAAAATCTATGGATTTAATAAATAAAGAGGGACGAGGCGTTATACTTTACTTGAGAGATAATTCTGAAGAAGATTATTTAAGTGAAGCAATAAAGGAATTTGCAGGAAAAGAAAAAGAAACGGATTTAGCGATACTCCCTAAAGAGGAAGAGTTAAGGGATTTTGGTATAGGTGCTCAAATTCTAAGGGATTTAGGGGTTAAAAATATTAAATTACTAACTAATAATCCTAAAAAAGTAATTGGACTAGAAGGTTATGGTTTAAAAATTATTGAAAGGATTGGATTATAAATTTTATTTTATATCAAAGCTCCTATTGAATTCAATTTCATAGAAACATTGTCATTGAAACTTGTTTTACATGATTATTCAGTGTAATGATAAAATCTTGCATGATCTTAATACTTGGTATATTTTTGTTTAAGCTATATTCTTGTATTCTTTTGCTTATTTGATAAAAATCTAAAATTTTGACTTTTTTCTATTATAAGTTATATTTAATATATATGAGGAGTTTTTTTTTATTTTTATTATTACTGATTTCAATATTCTACATAACATCATGTGGTGGATATCATAATATTGAGAAAAAAAGAAATTTTGAATTACAAATGAAAAGTCCTATGACTAAAAATATTACTCCTGCTTATGTTTTTTTTGATACCCCAAATAATTATAGAGTGAATAAAAAATATTTAAGTAAAAATAAAACATTAAAAGATGGTAAGAGGGAAAAAATTGTTGAATATGCTCTTAAATTTAAAGGTAAATCAAGAGTAAAAAAAGATAAAAAGTTTAGAAATGATTGTTCTGGTTTTGTAAGGTCTATTTTTGATAATTTTAATATTGAATTATATAATACAGCAAAAGTGAAAAGAAATGGTAAATGGCTTTCTGGAACAGAAGTTATATATAACTTTATAGAAGATAATGGAGAAGTATTTTCAAATAGGCTTCCCCAAATAGGTGATATTATATTTTTTGATAATACAACTGATAGAAACAGAGATGGAAAAGTTAATGATAGCTTTACTCATATTGCAATAGTGGTAAATGTTCTTGCAAATGGAACAATATATTATATTCATAAGTCTCACCGAGGGATAAATATACAAAAAATGAATTTAAAATATCCCAATGATGTTTATGTAAAAAGAGGTAAAAAGAAAATAAAAGTAAATTCTTATCTAAGAAAAAGAAGACGAAAGGATAAAAAAGATACTCCCTATTTATCATCTCAAATGTTCAGAGCTTTTGGTTCGGTTTTTAAGTCTTATAGTTTAAGTCAAAATGAGTAAGCAATTGTAAACTTTTTATGAATTATTGTAGTTTGAAATAAAAGTTTATTTTTTATGTTGTAATTAATTATGAGATAGATTATTCTAATTATAGTTAAGTATTTGGGAGTTTAAATGTTAACACATGAAATATTAAAGGTTACGAATTTTGGTGCAGAGTTTATTTTATGGTTATTAATTATACTATTTACCCTTGAAATAGCTATAATGATAGAAAGAATAATTTTTTATAAAAAATATGAATTAAATTTAAAATTATTTAATAAAAAATACAAAAAACTCCTTTTTGAAAATAAGATAGATGAATTAAAAAAAGAGCTTGAAAAAAGTACAACATTTGAATCTCATGCTTTACTTGAAGGATTAACTGTTATTGATAGAGGTCCTGCTTCAGTTGAAGAAGCTATTGAGGCCGCAAAAGGAGAAAATAGAATCGCATTAGAGAAAAATTTAACAATTTTGGGTACTTTGGGTAGTAATACTCCTTTTATTGGATTATTTGGAACAGTTGTTGGTATTATTAAAGCGTTTAAAGATTTGGCTACAGCATCAAAAGGTGGTGAAATGCTAAAAAATGGTCAAGCATCTGTTATGGCTGGGATTAGTGAAGCTCTTGTAGCTACAGGGGTTGGACTTTTGGTTGCAATTCCTGCAGTTATTGCATTTAATTATTTTATGAGAAAAGTAAAAGTTATAAATCATAATACTGATATTTTATCATCTATATTAATGAGTTATTTAAAAACAGAGGGTAGGGATAATTATATGGCTTCTTCTTTAGAAGATGCTAAGCATTCTAATAAAAAAGGAAAAAAATAATGGCAGGAAAACAAAAAGGTTCAGATGACATGATTAATGATATTAACATTACTCCCATGGTTGATATTATGTTGGTTTTATTGATAATATTTATGGTTACAGCAAGTATAATTGTAACTCCTTCAATACCTGTAAAATTGCCTTCTGCTGCAACAGGAGAAGAAACCAAAACTAAAACTGTTTCTATTGTTATAACTAAAGATAATAAATACTTTGTAGAAGGAAAATCAATTAAACTTGATAAACTAGAAGAATATCTTAAAAATAAAAAGCTATCTCTTACTAATACAGATGTTAAGAATAAGGTGGTGCCTTATTCTCCAGCTAATAATAAAGATGATATTGCTGATAGCAACAAGTTGGCAACTTCTTTACCAACAAAACTACAAATAGTTATAGCCGCAGACCAAAAGGCATATCATGGAAAGGTTATGAATGTTGTTGATATTTTGAGAAAAATTGGAATTACTGATTATGCATTTAGTGTAGAGGATAAAAAATAATGTATGATTCTTCAAAAGGAATGCTAATTGGATTTATTATTGCAATATTAATTGTGGGGTCATTAGGGTTTTCAGTAAAAGAGTATAAACCTAAATTTGAAAAAAGAAAAAAATATAAATTAGTGAAGATGAAAATTCTTCCTAAAAAAAAAGAAAAGGTAGTTCCTCCTAAAAAAGAGGTAAAGAAAGAAGTGAAGAAGGATATTAAACCTCAAAAAGTAGAAAAAAAGGAGAAAATAATTATAAAGAAAAAGAAAAAAAAGTATAAAAAGAAGAAAAAAATACAAAAAAAGAAAGTTGTGGCAAAAAATCCTATAAATAAAAAGAAGGAAGAAGCTAAAAAAGAAAAGCCAAAAGAAAAAGCACCTCCTGTTTTTGGGGTAACTATGAATTCTGTTAGTAAAACGGGAACAAGTGGATTCAAAGTTAAAGTTGGGAATACTCTTATGACTGATGATAAAACAGGTTGGGAAAATGGAAAACCTAAAAAAATTGGTAAATTTGTAGGAGAAGCAGATGAGGCTCAAGATGGAAGTAATGAGCCTGAAGACAGTGGGCCTCCTCCTAAAATTGTAACTAAACCAATTCCTAAAAAAGTATTTAGACCAAAATATACTAAGCTTGCAGAAGAAGAAGAAATTGAAGGAAAAATTATTTTGAGTCTTACAATAGATAAAAAAGGAAATGTTATAAAAGCTAAAATAATAAAAGGTTTAGGTTATGGTTTAGATGAAAATGCATTAAAGGCGGTTAAGAAGTTTAAATTTCTTCCAGCAGTACTCAGTAATGGAAAAACCAAGAAAACAAGGATCACTTATACAATTAATTTCATTTTAGAAGAATAAATCAATAAAAACTTTAAAAAAAATTATAATTAAGCTAAAATACTAAGGTTTATTTTTTTGAGGGCTTTATGTTTAAAAAATATAGTTTTTTATTACTTATCTTGAGTTTTTTTATTATTTCATGTAATGAGGATAATGTTGTTCATAATGATTTATGTGATAATAAAGATTGTGTTGTTCATAGTAGTTGTAAAGTTGAAAATAACAAAGCTGTTTGTTTATGTGATGCCGGTTTTCATGATGATAATGGAACATGTGTTGAGAATACTGTTAAATGTGAAGCAAATAGTTGTACAGAAGAGCATAAAACAGTTTGTAGTGTTGAAAATAATGCGATAGTGTGCTTATGTGATGCTGGCTTTCATGATGATAATGGAACATGTATTGAGGATACTGTTAAATGTGAAGCAAATAGTTGTACAGAAGAGCATAAAACAGTTTGTAGTGTTGAAAATAATGTGATTGTTTGTTTATGTGATGCTGGCTTTCATGATGAAGAAGGAAGTTGTGTTGTCGATACAGTAGTATGTCAAAATGATAGCTGTATTGATGCTCATAAATCTATCTGTTCTGTTGAAAATAATAAAATAGTATGTTCATGCGATGATGGGTTTCATGATGAAGGTGGAGCATGTATTGAAGATAGTGAACCTAAATGTAATCCTGAGTGTAAGAGTTGGGAAATATGTGATACCCGTCCAATGACTCCTATTTGCAAATTAAAAGAAGATAGGTGTAATGATAATCATGATTGTAGTGATATGATTTGTGATACAGATAGTCATTATTGTTATCCTGTAAAAACATCATGGAGTGTAATGCCCTCTGCAAATGGCTTTGGAGCTATTTTATTTGATAAAAATGAGAAAAAAATAAAAACCTATTATCCTCATATATATAAGCAAATGAATGAGAACTCTCCAGTAACGCCTAATTTAGTTTATGATTTTTATTTTGGAATAAGAGTAAATGGACAAAATACTTGGCTTAATGAAGTTGATGTAACTAATATGGAGTATATTGCAGGAACAGGAATAATAAAAGTAATAAGAGAGCTTTCGGGCTTGGAAATAACAGAATATTATTGGATGAGTATGCTTAGTGAGGCTCCTATTAGTGTGGCTGGTATTACAGTTAAAAATAAAACTGCTGATGTTTTAAATGATGTTTCTATATTTACTCTAGGTAATTTTAGAGTTGGAGCAGATAATAATAATGATGGAATACATATAAAAAATGAAAAAGCTGATTATGATGATACTCTACATGGTTTTTACGAAAGAAATTGGGTATATCAATATAGTTATTATCAGATTTTTATGATGAGTGGTGGAGGAGCTCCAACTGTTGTATCAACTAATGCAAGTACATATAATCCATGGCAAGAGGTTAAAAATAATAATATATTAAATGAATATAAATCAAGTGGAGAAACTGGAAAGGATGATGTAGCATTGTTTTATCAAAAGGACTTTACAACTATAAATTCAAATGAAGAAAAATCATATTATGTAGCTTGGAATGCTCAGTATACAAATAATGGTGCAGATGCTACTACTATTGCAAATCCTATAAAAGACTTAATAGATAGTAAAAATTTTGAAGATGTTCTTAATGATGAAATAAATTATTGGAGTAATTGGCATAGTGTTGAAAACCTACCCGAAAATTTGACACCAAGAGAAGAAAAACTAGCAATTCAGTCTTCTGCTTTTATAAAAATGGGACAAATAAGAGAAGATATCAATGGTTATGGTCAAGTTTTAGCGTCATTACCTCCTGGAATATGGAATGTATCTTGGATAAGAGATATGAGCTATGCTGTTGTTGGTATGGTTAAGGCTAATCATATGAGTGAGGCTGTTGATGCTTTAGAGTTTATTTTCGGAGATAAGGTAAATACAGGAAGGTATCAAGGAAGCGAATGGAATACTATAGGTCATGATTATCAAATTTCTGTTTGTAGATATTTTGCTAATGGAGATGAAGAAACAGATTGGAATAGTGCTGGGCCTAATATAGAATACGATGGTTTTGGTTTAGCATTGTGGATATTAGATGAGTATATTAGTGCAAATGGAGATGATACTGCTTTTTTAAATCAGTATAGTGATAATATTTTTACTAAAACAGCAGATGTTTTAGTGGCTTTAATAGATAATAATGGACTTATCGCTCCCGATTCGTCTATTTGGGAGTACCATTGGACTGATGATGGTTATAATGGTAAAAGACATTTTGCTTATACCTCAATTACTGCTTACAGAGGCTTAAAGGCAGCAGAAAGGCTTGGAAATTTAATTGGAATGGATACAACGATATATCATGATACAGCAGAAAGTTTAAAAACTGCAATTGAAACCAATTTGGTAAAAAACCATGTGTTAATTAACTTTACTGATGAAGATGTTTCTAGTTTAGCTCCTGAAAACGGACAAAATATTTATAATATTGATGCATCAAGCGTAGAGGCATTTAATTTTGGTGTTTTTGAGCCAAATTCTCAAATTGCATCATCAACATTATCTGCTTATGAACAAGAATTAGGTAATTTATTATCAAATAGCCCTGGTTTTAAAAGAACAAATAAAAGATGTAATCCTTCTGCTCATGCTTCTTGTGTAGGAACAGCAGGTGGTGTTATGGCTAATGAATATGACATTAAAGAATGGATAATGGTTGACTTTAGAATTTTAAGCTTTTTAAGAAAACGAACAGATGAAGCTTCAAAAGAAAAGGCAAATAAGTTATATAATTGGATTTTAACTCAAACAGAACATAATTATTACCAAATTGCAGAATTATATAATGAACAAACAGGTGATTATGCAGGTTCTGTTCCTATGTGTGGTTTTGGTCCAGGAGCTTATCTTATTGACTTAAATGAAAGATAGAAATTTTTGATAAATAATATATTATTTATCAAATGATATTAATATGGAAAAATAGTAAAAACTTATTTACAAATACATAAATTTTATTATATACATTTAGTTGTTCAATTGGAGTGAAATAATGCATATAATAAATAAGAAGAAAATAATAATTGCAATGAGTGGTGGAGTTGATAGTTCTGCTGCTGCTTGGATATTAAAAGAACAGGGTTATGATGTAATAGGAATGATGCTTAAAATATGGGATGATTTAAGTAAATGTTGTAGTTTAGGAGATATTGCAGATGCAAGGTTTGTTGCAAATAATTTAAAAATACCATTTTACTTAAAACAATATCAGCCTCTTTTTGAAAAAGAAATTGTAATTCCATTTGTAGAAAGTTATTTAAAAGGAGAAACACCTCTTCCATGTGCTCACTGTAATTCAAAAATAAAATTTCCTGTAATTATAGAAGAAGGAAAAAAACTTGGTAGTGATTTACTTGCAACAGGGCATTATGCAAAGATAAAAAAGCTTGCTAATGGAACATATTCTTTATTTAAAGGAGATGATCCCAAAAAAGACCAAACTTATTTTTTATTTCAATTAAAGCAGAATGAATTGAAGCATTTGGTGTTCCCGGTGGGAGATATGAATAAATCTCAAGTAAGAGAAATTGCAAAAAATATTGGTGTAAATATGGCTCAAAAGAAAGAAAGCCAAGAGGTTTGTTTTGTGCAAGATGATTACAAGGGATTTATTGAGGGCAGAGCTCCTAAGGGGGTATTGAAACCAGGGAATATTATTACTAAAAAAGGCGAAATTATTGGGAAACATACAGGGATACACAGATATACTATAGGACAAAGAAAAGGGCTAGGGATTTCTTGGAAACACCCTCTTTATGTAATTAAAATAGATGCTATAAACAATAATATTATTGTTGGGAAAAATGATGATTTATTTACTCCTATTGTTAAAGCTAGTAATTTAACTTGGTTAAATAAAAAACCTCTTTTAGATGAAATTGTAACTGCAAAAGTAAGATACTCTCAAATAGCAGAAGAAGCAAAAATTATAGAAATAAATGATGATATAATAAAATTAAAGTTTAAAGAACCACAAAGAGCTGTTACAAAAGGGCAGGGATTAGTTTTATATAGGGACGATTCAGAGTTATTAGGTGGTGGGTTTATTCAATAAACCCAAACATTAAAATCTAAAAATTCATTGATTTATGAAACAGTAATGAGTATAATATAGAATCACAAATATATTTTAGGAGTATATATGAATTTAAAAACTAAAATTTCACTTTCTAGCTTAGCATTTGTTGGAATTGTTGTTCTTTATCTAATGTTTACCGGGCAATCAGGCTTTGTCTATATTGAACCAACAGAAATAGGGGTAAAAGTAAACAGGATAACTGGTTCTTTTGAAGTTCTTGAAAGTTCAGGTAACCATATTTTTATGCCCATAATTGAGCAGGTTTTTATTCTTGATTCTTCCCCTCAGAAATTTGTTATGTCTGGTAATAAGGATTTAAATGCTAATCATGTTAGAAAGCTAACTGTCAGGGCAAAAGATGGTAGTAATTTTTATTTTGGTGAAATAGAAATACAATATCAGATTATGGCATCAAAGGCAGAATTAATCGTTAGGGATTCTGGAGTGGGCGATTCATATAAAAGAAAATGGTTAAAGCCAATATCAAGAATGGTTTTGAGAAATGAATTTGGTAGATATTCATCAGAAGAGATAGCAAATCCAACTCAATATGGCTCTGCTGTAACCAAATCAAAGGAAGAGCTTAATTTAATGCTAAATAATCATGGTATAAAAATTATTGATATTTCAACTCCAAAGCCTCACTTTGATCCTGTTTATGAAAAAACTATTGAAACTAGAATTAATGCAGACCAAGAAGTCGCTAAACAAAAAGTTAAAAGAGAAAAATTAAATGCGGAGAAAAAATTTAGGGTGGATAAAATAAAAAATGATAAGGAAATAGAATATAGACAGATTGAAGGAGAATTAAAAAGAAAATTAATTGATATAAATAAACAATTTATTATGGTTAAAAAAGAAGCTGAAAAATATAAAATTGAACAAACAGGTATAGGAGAGGCTAAAAAGTCAGAACTTGAAACTATGGCTAAGGCAAGAATAGAACAATTTAAAATGGATGCAGAAGCTCTTTCTTCTAAAATTAAGGCCATGGAAGAACAAGGAAATGCTATAGTTTATAAAATTTTAGCAACTAAATATAGGAATATGAAAATTCACCTTCAACCCTATACAACCGATGCAAGTCCACAGAGAGTTCAAGTTGAAAGTGTAGTAGCAAAATAGAGGAGTAAATATGAGTAAATTAAAAAAGATACCTATAATTTTGTCAATAGTAGTATTAGCATTAATTTTGTTAAACAGTATGCTTTTTACTATGGTGCCAATTGATAAAATTGGAGTTAAGATAAATAAATGGGGTGGAATAGTTGAAGAGGACTATGTTGTAGGATTAAAGTTTTCATTAGTTGGTATATATGAATGGAAATTTTTAGATGCGACAACACAATTTATTAATTTTTCTAAACATGAAAGGGGGTCTGATCCATTAATCATTAGAACAGAAGATAATAATGAAGTTTATATAGATGTAACTGTTCCATATAAAATAATTAAGGGTGAAGGTTATCAATTGGTAAAAGGTGGATTAGAAAAAACATATAAAGATAGAGTGGAATTGATAACTAAATCAGTATTAAGATCTGAATTGGCAAATTTATCTTTAACAAGTAAAAAAGAAAAACAAAGGCAAAAAAAAGAACAAGATAATAGAGATAATAATATAAAGATAGATACTCAAAATGTCAAATCCAATACTAAAAATAATGAAGAAACAATTATTGATACTGATTACAGAGAAAAGATAGCAAAAGAAGCTCTTAATAAATTAAATATTAAATTAAAAAAAGTTCATGTAAAAGCAGATTATATCTTAATTAGGAGTTTTTATTTTATAAATAAAAAAGTTGAAAGAACAATTCAGGAAAAGCAATATCTTCGTCAAGAAAAGCTTCTAAAGCAAGCTCAACTTAGAGAAAATGAAGCAAAATTAGCTACAAATAAAATAGAAACAGGAATAGTAAACGCAGAAAAGGCCGAAATTGAAAATGGTAATAAAAGAATAGAAGAGTTAAAGTCAAAGTATGAAATTCAAATAGCTGAAATAGAAAGAACTAAAAATAATTATGATAAAAGAGTAAGGGCAGAAGGAGATGCTAAAAGGGCTATACTTGAATCACAAGGAAGATTAAAAATGGCTAAAGCTGATGCTTTAAAAATTAAACTTGAAGCCAAATTATTAAAATCAAAAGGTGGTAAAATTTTTATTGCAAAACAAGTTGCAGAAAATCTTGATATGGGTGAAGTTTGGTTAAACTCTAACACTAAAAATCCTCTAAATATAGTTTCTTTAAAGTCTTTGCTAAATTTAGTTACTCCTAAATAACCCACATCCGTGGATTTTATTCCTAGTTTATTAATAATAAAGTTTATTTATTTAACTTGTTATATGTAAGAATTTCTAAAATTTATGAAAAAGTTTGTGCTTTACGCTGTGGAGAAAAAATTATAATTCTACAATTAAATTCCATGGGCAATGAGAAACACACTCTCCACATTTTGTACACTTATCTTGGTCAATGAAGGCTTCTCCATTTACCATATGTAATGCATCATGATCACAAGAGCTTATACATCTACTACAACCTCTACAAGATGAAACAAAATATTTAACAGGCACTTTGTTACCTTGATAGATAGCCTTTTCTGGGCATAATGGTTCACATTTACCACACTGAGTACATAACTCTGTATCTATAATTGCTTTACCGTTAACCATGGTAATTGCATGTTCAGGGCAAGTACTAATACATTCTTCGCAACCTGTACACCAAGAAGATTTAACATGATAGTCAAGTGCTGGGTCTTTAGGTTCTGGCAAAGGTCCTCTAGTTATAGTTTCTTGAGGGCATATTTCTAAGCATTTATTGCAGTGAACACAAGTGTTTTGAGTGATTTCAGCTTTGCCATTAGTTACAATTATTGAAGCTGTTGGACAAACATCTTCACAGTCTTTACAGCCTGTACAATTTTTTTCAACTACATGTAGAATATCATCTTTAGTTATTTTTCTATCATCATGAATAATTGCATCATAGGGGCAAATAACATAACATTCTCCACATTCAACACATAAATGTTCGTGAATTTTAACAGTATTTTCTTCTTGGGTTATTGTATCTCTTTCTATTTCAGGGCAAACAGCAAAACATTTTAAACAAGATGTACATAAATTATCTATAACTTTATATGGTCCTCCTGGAGCAATCTTTTTATTTTTATTGTCATTAGTATTTGTTGAGTCACCATCTCCACAAGATGTTAAAAATGGCATAGTTATACTAAAAATAGATAAAGTTTTAATAAAATCTTTTCTGTTCATAAGTGCCTCAAGTAAAAAGGTATTATAAAGACCTTATAGAAAAATGTCAAATTTGATAAAATTATAGAAAGATGTTATACTGATGTACTTATTTAGGGAGATTGCTATGAAATTTTTTCTATTTTTAATTATTTTAATAACTTTTTTAGCTGTTTCATGTATTGGAGAGAAGCTAAGTTCTAATGAAATAGGTTCAGATTGTACAACGAAAATATGTATGGAAAATAGTAATTGTACTATTGAAAATGATATGGCTGTTTGTAAATGTAATGAAGGATATGAACTTAAAAATGATAAATGTATTAATCCCGATAATTTAGAGATTCATCATTTGTTTGTAACTGGAGAAACAAAAACCGAAATAGAAAATGATGATGGTTATACTCAAAGAGGAATACAAAGAGCCTATAAAGAGGACAATGATTTAATTATTGATTCTAATACGGGGCTTTACTGGCAAAATAATGATAATGTTTCTGTAAAAACATGGGAAGAAGGTAAAAATTATTGTAAGAATCTTAATTTAGGTATAAATAAATGGAGATTGCCCTCCTATGAGGAATTATTAACTTTAATTGATTTAAAATTTATTCCAACTGTTAATCCTATATTTTCACATATCTCACAAGGTAAATACTGGACTGATATTGAAGGTGATTTTAGTTATTCATACTATATTGATTTTTCAAATGGGGAAACGGGAAATTCTATTAAAAGTGAAAGTTATAATATTATTTGTGTTACCGGTGATTTTAAATTTAGTAGAAATAGTTTTTTAAATAATGAAAATGAAACATATACAGACGAAACAACTGGGCTTACATGGATAGAAAATTTAGAACAAAAAAATTGGGAAAATGCTGTTAAATACTGTGAAAATCTTGATTTTGCAGATTATTCAGATTGGCATTTACCTAATATAAATGAATTATATACATTAATATATTCTTCTGTTATAGAGCCATTTGGTTTTTGGTCTTCAACTACTTCATTTAACGATAATCAGTCAAGGGTTTTTGATATTGTAGGCCGAAAAAGTTATTCAGTTGATAAAAATGAGTTATTACAGGTAATATGTGTAAGAGGTGATAATTTTGCATCTTATGATAAAGGAAAATGGGGGGAGATTATTTTAAATAATAGATATGTTATCCCTAAAGATGTAACTTTTATTGATATCAGAACTCAATCAGAAAGAGATGGAGGCTGGCCTGAAAATTCTGTTTTTGGTGCAACTTATTCATCAGATAAAGATAAGTTTATTTCTGATATTTCAAATATTGTAAATAATGATAAATCAAAACATATAATTTTAATTTGTGCATCAAGCGAGCATTCAAGTCATGCTGTTGAGATACTTTCAAATGCGGGATTTACCTATATTGAACATATCATTGGTGGTACAAATAAGTGGAAAAGTTATAATCTGCCTTGGGTTACAGAATAGTTTATGCCATTTCAACCAAGTTAAAACTTGTTTTACATGGAAAATTAAGCTAAAATCTTAATTTTAAGGTGCAAACAAAGAAAATGAAAATAAAGAGACAGAAGCTATACAAAGAAGACGACTTACTGTATTTTTATTTTTAGCGAATTATTTTTTCTACAGTATTAAGAACTTCTTCTTTTGAATTTCTAGAAGTTTTTCATTAGTGAAATCAATAGGTTGGGGTTTGGTTCTATTGAATGTGAAACTAGTGAAATCAATGGATTACTGGTGTTATAAAAAACTTACCGAACTATTGCTATATTTAACTCTTTTTGTAATTCTTTAACTTTTTTAATAGATAATTTAGTATATTTTTGTACAAATGCTATTTCGGCACCATCTTTTAACATCTCAATTGCTGTTTCTATTTTACCCTTTTCTATACCCTTTTCTATACCTTTTTCTATACCCTTTTCTATGCCTTTTTCTATACCCTTTTCTATGCCTTTTTCTATACCTTTTTCTATGCCTTTTTTTTCTCCTCTTTCTTCTATTTCGTTAAGTAATCTCATCATTCCACCCATTTTATCCTCCTTATTTAATGTTTGTAGTGCATCTTCAACATTTATTCTATCACTTGATATTAATT
>JAMOQH010000188.1 GCA_027064085.1 bacterium
AAATAAATTTTATTATCTTTAAGTTTAACACTCCAAAGTAAATCTTTTCTAAATTCTTTTAAGTCTTCTGATAAAAAATCTGTTTTTTCCTTTTTTAAAGTTCTAAAATCTATATTTTTAACCCAATTTTCATTAATGAATCCTGTAATTAATTGTTTCATTAATATTTTATTATCTAAAAGCTCCTTTAAGATTTTATCATAACGGTTTTCTATTGTATTTTTTTTATCCTTATTTTTCACTATTCAACCCTCCTAATAAGAGTATAACTTCTTTTATTTAAATGTGCAAGTGGAGAATATAATTCATAATATGTAGTTTTTATGGAATTACAAATAGGGTAACGTGGTAAAAGATAAAATAAAGATGCTTCTTAAAAAACAAATTACGAATTAAAGTAAGAGGAAGGATTTAAATATAAAATGAAGAAAAAAAATTATAAAAAAATGAATAAAAAACTATTCTTAAAGTCTAAAGTATATGTTTTAACTTTATTGGAGGAAATATGAAAACATTATTAATGGGGTTTTTGTTATCAATAGTACTATTTGCAACTCCTGCATTTTCTGCAGATTATTATGGTCAAGAAGCTTGGCAAGTACCTATGGGGGTTAGTGTTGGTTTATCTGGTAATTATGGCGGTTGTACAGGTGATTGTGGAGAAGCTATCAAACCCGGTGTTGGAATTGGATTAAATATTGCTTATAGGCCATCTATGAGCTTTGGTGTTTATTTAGAAGTTTTAGATAATTTTGTACATCCTGAGAATGAAGACGCAGATGTTGATTACACTTTTATACAAGCTAATTTGGGGTTAAATTTTTATTTATTTCCAGATAGCAAATTTCAACCTCTTGTTACTGGTGGTGTAGGTAATTTTCATATGAGAGCAGAAGATGATAATGGTAATGAATACGAAAGTGAAGAACAGCAAACTATTTTTCTAGGTTTTGGTGGAGAATATATTTTAAATGATAATATGACTATTCCTTTTAAATTACAATATTCTAAAATTTTATTAAATGACAACGATACATCAAAAGATTCTCTTTGGAATGTTGTAGTTGGTTTTAACTATTATTTCTAGTCATAATTTTAAATAAATGAACAAAATACTAAAAACTCAAAGACTTTACCCAAATGCAAAATTAAACTTATATCTTGAAGTAATTGGTCAAAGAGCTGATAATTATCATTTACTTGAAACAATTATGGTTCCTATTTCGTTAAATGATGAGATACATATTACTATTTATGATAAAGGGGATATTTCTGTTAATACAAAAAATGTAGATATTCCACAATCGGAGAATATAATATATAAAATATTAACAAGAGCTAAAAAAGAATTTAATTTAGAATTTGGAGCAAGAGTAATAGTTAAAAAATATATTCCTGCCGGGGCAGGGCTTGGTGGTGGAAGCAGTGATGGAGCATTTGTATTAAAGTTTTTAAATGAAGTATTGAATTTTGCAACAATAGAAGAGTTAATAAAATTTTCATCTGAAATTGGGGCGGATATACCATTTTTTATTATAAATAAACCTGCATTTTGTGAAGGAATAGGGGATATTATAACTCCCATTAAAATTCCCAAAAATTTTTACTACTTATTTACCCCTAACTATCATGTAAATACGGCAAAAATATTTCAAAATAGAGCTAAGCTTATCTCTAAAAATGAGCTTTTTGGTAAATCTATAGCTAAATACAAAGATAATATTTGGAATTACATAAAAGAAAATGATTTATTATATTTTAATAGATTAAGTGATTCTGTAAAAGCTATAGAGCCAAAATTATTTAATATAGTTGAAGATAAATTTAATGAAGAGCTTTTTTTAACGGGAAGTGGTTCAACTTTTTATACTAATATTGCTAATAATGAACTAATTAAAGTTAATATTTTATAATCCGGCAGAATTTCTAAGTCTTTGCATTGTTTTTGAAGATATTTCTCTTGCCTTTAATGCTCCTTCTCTTAGCATTCTGTCAATTTCTGCTTTATCATTTATTATAGTATTATAATTTTCTCTATAAGGAGCAAAAACTTCTTCAAGTTTTTCAAAAAGGGTTTGTTTTGCGTTTCCCCAGCCCATTCCGCCTGCTTCATAGCGTTTTCTTAAATCATTTTGTTCACTCTTTGATGCAAAAAGTTTATAAAGTGCAAAAACATTGCATTCATCAGGGTTTTTAGCTTCTTCTATACCTTGAGAGTTTGTTTTGATTTTCATTACTAGTTTTCTAAGTTTTTTAGTTGGTAAAAATGGAGAAATTACATTGTTATATGATTTACTCATTTTTCTTCCGTCTAATCCCGGTATTAATTCCATTGTTTGGTTAATTAATGGTTCTGGAATAGTTAAAATTTCTTTTTTATAGTTATAATTAATTGCCTGAGCGATATCTACTGCAATTTCTATATGCTGTTTTTGGTCTTTTCCAACAGGGACAACATTGGTATCAAACATTAATATATCTGCAGCCATAAGTACAGGATAAGTAAATAATCCCATATTGATATTAAAATCATCGTCTTTGTTGTTTTCTTTATTTGCTGCAACAACAGCTTTATAAGCATGAGCCCTATTCATTAGGCCTTTTGCTGTAAAAGCAGATAAAAAAACAGAAAGTTCAAATATTTCAGGAATATCAGATTGTTTATAAAATAAAACTTCTTTAGTATTAAGTCCAAATGCGAGCCATGTAGCGGCAATTTCATATGTTAATTCGTTTAATGATTTTGGGTCTTTTATAGAATTAAGTGCATGATAATCAGCTATAAAATATCGTGCATCATAATTTTTTGCAAGTTCTAGTGCTGGTTTAATTGCTCCAAGATAATTACCTATATGAGGAGTTCCTGTGGGCTTGATTCCTGTTAATGCTATTTTTTTCATATTTATCTCCATTTTAATCCATTTCAAAATAACAGATTTATATGTTTAACATAAACAAGATATCTTGTCATTTTATTTTTAATTATACTATAATATTTATGTAAAAAAGAATCTTAAAATTTTGTTATAAAACACTTATAATCTAATAATAAAAACTTATAATAACTATAAAAATAGAAAAAAATAAAAAATAAAAAAAAATATGAATATTTCCTTGACTTTTAGAAAAACTAATAATATAACTTTTAAAGTTAGTTTATTTAATTTTTATATCTTTGGAGGATATGATGAGTAAAATGAAAGATTTATTTGCAAGTAAAGCTATCCCTATGGGAAAAGAAATCAAAGCAATGTTAAAAGAACATGGTAACAAAGTTATTTCAGAAGTTACATTAGCTCAAGCTTATGGTGGAATGAGAGGTGTTAAAGGGTTAGTTGGTGAAACTAGTGCATTAGATCCATATAAAGGAATTCGTTTCAGAGGATATTCTATTCCTGAACTTCAAGATAAACTTCCTAAAGCTCCTGGTGGAGAAGAGCCTTTACCTGAAGGATTATTTTATTTAATGCTTACTGGTGAATTACCAACAGAAGAAGATGTTAAAGGAATTACAAAAGATTGGGCAGAAAGAGCTAAATCTATACCTGCACATGTATTTACTCTGTTAGATTCTATGCCTACAGATGCTCACCCTATGACACAATTTATTGCTGCAATTGCTGCAATGCAAACAGATAGTACATTTGCTAAAAAATATAGAGAAGGAATGCCTAAAACTGAATATTGGGATCCTATGTTTGAAGATGCTCAAACTTTAATTGCAAGACTTCCTAGAGTTGCTGCTTATATTTATAGAAGAACTTATAAAAATGGTGAACATATTGAGCCTAATTATGATTTAGACTGGGCAGGAAACTTTGCACATATGTTAGGTTTTGGTGATAATAAAGAATTTACTGAATTAATGAGATTATATTTAACTATTCATGCAGATCATGAAACAGGTAATGTTTCTGCTCATACAACTAGATTAGTTGGAAGTGCATTAAGTGATGCTTATTTATCATTATCAGCTGCAATGGGTGGCTTGGCTGGTCCTTTACATGGACTAGCAAATCAAGAAGTTCTTCGTTGGGTTATGGAGCTTAAAGAAAAATTAGGTGGAACACCTAATCAAGAGCAAATTAAAACTGCACTTTGGGATACATTGAATAGTGGTCAAGTTATTCCTGGATATGGACATGCTGTATTAAGAAAGCCAGACCCTCGTTATATGGCTCAAAGAGAATTCGCACTTAAACATTTACCAGATGATGAATTATTTAAAGTAGTTAGTAATATCTACGAAGTGGCTCCAAATGTATTATTAGAGCATGGAAAAGCTAAAAATCCATGGCCTAATGTTGATGCACATAGTGGTGTTTTACTTGTTCATTATGGTTTAACTGATTATGATTTTTATACAGTTATGTTTGGTGTTTCTAGAGCTATGGGTGTTTTAGCTTCATTAACATGGGATAGAGCTTTAGGATTATCAATTGAAAGACCTAAGTCTGTTACAACTGAATGGGTTAAAAATGAGTTCTTAAAATAAGAATTTAATTTTAAGTTAATAAAAAAGGGGGGGTAAAACCCCCTTTTTTATTACCATTCTAAAATAACTTTCCCACTTTTCCCACTTTTCATAATATCAAAACCTTTTTGAAAATCATCTATTTTAAATTTATGCGTAATAATTGGAGAAATATCAAGACCGGATCTAATCATTTGTTCCATTTTATACCATGTTTCAAACATTTCTCGCCCATATATACCTTTTAGCTGTAATCCTTTAAATATTACATTATCCCATTCTATTCCTGTTCCATTAGGAAGTATTCCAAGCATAGCAATTTTCCCTCCATGATACATATACTGTAGCATATCATTAAAGCCTGCAGGAGAACCACTCATTTCAAGCCCCACATCAAAGCCATTACTCATACCAAGTTCATTCATAACATCTTTAATCTTTTCACCCTTTTTAGGATTAACTACTCTTGTTGCCCCCATTTTTTTTGCTAAATTTAGCCTATAGTCACTTAAATCTGTTACTACTATATGTCTTGCCCCTACAAAACGACTTATTGCAACTGCAATACTGCCAATTAATCCAGAACCCGTAATTAACACATCCTCTCCAAGCATAGGAAAAGAAAGGGCTGTGTGAGTTGCATTGCCAAAAGGGTCAAAAATACTCGCTAAGTCATCAGATATGTCAGGGTGTAGCTTTACCGCATTTCTTCCTGGAATAGATAAGTACTCCGCAAATGCCCCTGTTCTATTTACTCCAACACCAACCGTATTTGAACAAAGATGTTGTTGACCTTTTCTACAATTTCTACAAGAACCACAGGTTATATGGCCTTCTCCTGTAACTCTATCTCCTATTTTTAAATTTCTTACACCGCTTCCAATTTCTACAATTTCACCAACATATTCATGGCCAGTTACCATAGGATAAGGAATTGTTTTTTGAGCCCAATCATCCCAGTTATAAATATGTAAATCTGTTCCACAAATAGCAGTTTTTTTGATTTTTATCAAAACATCATTTATTCCAATTTCTGGAACATCAACTTCATCCATCCAAATACCTTCTTTAGGGTATTTTTTTACTAATGCTTTCATTTTGGTAGTCATAATTGCCTCATAAATAAACTATGTAATTTATAATACCATTTGAGTAGTTATTCAAGTTTTTTGTATTTTTTATTGATTATGTAAAATTAATTTGCAAATTAAAGTTGCAAATTGCGAAGAAAACACTGTTGTTTAGGTTATTTCTAAGCTCTTGTTTGCTAGTAGCAGTGGTTGATGAGCCAAATAAATATTTAAAACAAGCGTTTAAGGCTTTAAATCATAGTCTTTAATTTTCGTTAATAGTGTTTTATAGCTAACTTTAAGTATTTTTGATGCATTCGTCCTATTCCAATTAACAGATTTAAGAACTTTCAAAATATGATGTGACTCAGCTTTTCTAATTGCATTTTCTGTAACAACTTGTAGTGGTGTTGTTTCTTCAAATTCTTCAAGTTCTTCAAATTCTTCTTTTTGGGGGTCTATAATTTCGTCTTGTATTTTAATTCCTAAAACATCTGTAGTAATTGTGTTATTTTCTGATAATATAACTGCTCTTTCTATTATATTTTTTAACTCCCTTATATTTCCTCTATATTTATAATTAAGTAATATGTTTTTTGTTTTTTCCGAAACAGTAACAATAGGTTTATTAAACTCCTTAGAAAACTGACTAATAAAGTAATCAATAAGTAAAAGTATATCCTCTTTTCTCTCTGAAAGAGTAGGGATTTTAATTGGTATTACAGAAATTCTAAAATATAAATCTTGTCTAAATTGCTTTTTATCAATCAATTCATTTAAATCTTGGTTAGTTGCACTTATTAGCCTAACATTTGTTTTAATTGCCTTTGTTCCACCTACTCTTAAAAACTCTTTTTCTTGAAGAACTCTTAATAGTTTAGATTGCATAAGAAATGGTAATTCTCCTATTTCATCAAGAAATATTGTTCCATTTTTTGCAACTTCAAATAAGCCAATTTTAGTTGAATTAGCTCCTGTAAAAGCTCCTTTTTCATAACCAAAAAGCTCTGCTTCCATTAATTCTGAAGGAATTGCTGCACAATTTATTGCAACAAGAGGATATTTAGCTCTGTTGGATTTATAATGTAAGTATTTTGCAAAAACCTCTTTCCCAGTACCACTTTCACCATAAAATAACACTGAACTATTGGTTTGACTAACTTTTTCAACAATTTTAATAGTTTTTTTGAATGCAGTAGATTCTCCAATAATATTAACTTCTTCATTAAACTTATTCAAAAAAGATTTCATTTTATTATCTGACTTAAACTTACTAACTTTTAAAATTTGATTTATTTTGTATAATAAAAAATCTACTTCAAAGGGTTTTTCAATGAATTCTGTGATTCCAAATTTCATTGACTCTATTGCGTCTTGAACTTTAGCGTATGCTGTCATTAAAATAAATGGAATATTTAAATCTTTTTTTCTTATTACTTTAAGAAAATCAATTCCTGACATTTCACTCATTCTTAAATCAGAAACAATTAAATTAATGGTTTTATCAACCAGTGTTAATGCTTGTTCTGCTGATTTTGCAACAACAACTTCATAACCTTCTATTTCAAGATTGGTTTTGAGCATTTTTCTCATACTTGGCTTATCATCTACAATTAAAATTTTTGCCATATTACTTAACTCTTATTCCGATATTTAAAGAATCTCTAAGCTCCAAATAGTTTTCAGAAACAGAATATTTAATTAAATCATCTGTCTTTTCTTTAAGTGGTAATTTAGAGAATGAGCTACTATCTTCTCTAATTACTTTAATTGCTCTATTAATATCACCACACATAATAAGTCCAACTCTATTGGCTGTTAATTCAATGTTGTTAAGCCATGGGTTTAAATCTATTGCACCTGAAGAAGAAAGTTTCTCTATTAGTGCTGCTGTATCACTTGGGGTTGATTTATTAAGTACTTTTTGTAATTTTGAATATTCTTTACCAACTTGTATGCTTGGAACAAATACAGATAAAATTACTTTAAAAAATTCATGAATACCAATGCCTACACTGTCTGAAATATCTACAAGATAAAATTCTGATAGTAGATAAAATAGATGCCTTCCTAAATAGAATGATGTTTCAATATCATCTCTATCTGCAATCATGTCATTGCCAAGAACAATTACTGATTTAGGCTTAGTGTTTTCAATTCTGATACCTTTAAAGCTAGCTGATTTATAAAAATCATAATTTGGTAATCCAATGGAATTCATAACATTTGCTGCAACTTTATAAACTCTACTTTCTTTTGACATTAAATCTCTTTTTGCATCAATATCAGCGATATGTTTTACTTTTTTCTTTCTATAAAAATTAGCAATAATACCTGAAACTCTAGAAAATACTTCATTGATTGCAATTTGGGTATTAGCAGGATAAACATATTTTTCTAAAGTTGCACGGCTTAATGTTTGATTAATTTTTATTTGCATAATTGGTTTATATGAATTATAAAAATTTGCCTCATCTTCGGTTGCTTTATTGGAATATGATAATAGAGCAGAATAACAAAATGCTCTATCATATTTCTTCTTTTCGCTATACAGTCTAACAAGAGAGTGTAGTGAGTCAAAATTTATTTCTGATTTTAGATTATTAAGATGTAAGTCAATTGCTCTATCATAATATTCTGGTAATCTTTCACATAAGTCAATTAATTTTTGTTTAACTTCACTATTATTAGAGTCTAAATTAATTAATTTTTCATATACATTAATTGCTTTTGCATAATTTTGTAATTGATTAGTATATAGTACTGATAGTTTTTCATAAATATATTTAGATAAATCAATATCGGTAGGTGATAATTTAGAGAGAATATTAATATATATCTTTTCTAAATCAGCAAATGCAGAAACATTGGTTAATAATTTTTCTATTGCCGTAATAACTTTTGAGTTTTTAAAGTTAAATTCTAAAATTTTTACTAAATATTTTAAAGAATTCTTTGTATCATTAATTTTATTATAATATAAATCTGCTAAACGATAATAAATTACTTCTTTTTCTTCATTTTGGTCAATAAAATTTAACTTATCCTCTAGAGTTACTATGAAATTTTTAAAATCACCCAGTGCTTCATATATTTCTAACATGTGATTTAAAATAGTTAGGTTTTTTAAATTTTCCTGAATTAGAAATTCAAAATGAGAAATGGCTTTTTTATTATTTTTCAATTCATTTTTATATATTAATGCAATTTCATAATGGATTTTTAATTTTTCATCATAGTCGTTAATTTTCTTTAATATTTTATTATAATATTCAATTACCTTAGGCCACTGAGATGCCCTTTTATAGGAGTCAACAGCAAATTTTAAAGCATCAATATTATATTCATCAATAATCAAAGCTTTGTTGAAATATTTTTCACCCTTTTCAAACTCTTTTAAATCAGAGTATGAAACACCTAACTTAACATACATATCACCAAGAGTATTAACTTCAATATCATCAAAATAATGAACAAGTCTTTGTTTTGCAACAGAAATTACCGTTTCGGATTTTCTGTTTTGAACAGAAACCTTATATAGTAATTCCAAATTCTCTTTAAATAATTTATTTAAATTAAATGCTTGTAAAGAATATTCATATACTAACTCTGCTTCTATATTCAAAAAGTTTTTAGCCATTGCTCTTCTAAAGTAGTGTAATTCTCTGTTTTCTCTATCACCTTCTAAAATAATTTCAAAATGAGTATCATACAATTTGTTTAGGTTATCGAAATCTTCTGCAATAAAATATAAGTTACTTAAACTCATAATAGCTTCTGGATTAGTTTGCAAGTTTAAACTTTCTTCAAATGCATATATCGCAGAAGACGGGTCATCTAATTTTTCAACATATAATTTACCAATTTCATTGTTTAACTCAATTAGCTTAGTTTGATCTTCAATTAATTCCTTAAGATTTTCTAAATATGAAATAGTTGATTCATAATCTTCTAAAGTAAAAGAAATTTCCTTTAATTTTATAGCAGCGTTAATAAAATCATATTTATTGTTTAGTGCTAATTCAAATGCAGATTTTGCATCTTCTAGTGAGTTAAGTTGAGTTTCTTGTATTAAACCTATTTTATAAAATGCTTCTGCTGCTTGCTCTGTATCTTCAGTAGAATTTGCAACATCAGATAATAAATTAATAATTTCGCCCCAATCTTCTTTTGCCTCAAATATTTCAAATAATCCCTTTGTTGCTTCTTTACTAGCAGGGTTTTCTTGAAGAGCTAAATCAAAAAATTCCTTTGCTGTATCAAAATCTTGATATTCTTTTACATAAATATTTGCCAATGAATTAAAATAATTTACTCTTCTTATTTCATCATTCTCAAAATCAATTAATTTCCTGTATAATTCAACGAGGTCTTCCCAATTGTTATTGGTGTTAAATATTCGAATTAAATTATCTGCAGCTTCAATATTTTCAGGCTCATATTCATTTATAACATTAAAATACATTGAAATAGCATCGTCTATTTTATCTTGTTTTTCTAATAAATTAGAAAGTTTTAGCATTGATACTATTTTAAAATTACTATCATTATTAATTAAGAAATTTAATAGAATTGACAACTCTTCCCAGTTTTCTTGTTTTCTATAGCTGTTTTCTAAAACATTAAAAGCATCTTCATTATTGATATCTAGTTTGATAATTTCATTATAAGATTTTAATACTAATTGTTTATCAAACTCATTCGCAAAATCAATTACCTGTAACCACAAACTTATTTTTTCTTCATAATCATCAATGTGCTTGATCTTTTTCTGATAAACATTAACAAGTTTAGGATAATTTTCAGTATCATTATAGATTCTATCTAGATTTTCTAAAGCATCAATCTCATCATCATATAAATTTACTAACTCTTCAAGAACCTCAGATGCTTTCTCAATATTTTCTAAGTTTTCCTCATAATTAGATGATAGTTTATAATAGTATTCTTTAATAGTGGAGTCATCTTCTTCTAAATCTATTATTCTTTCCAGAATATTAGATAGTTCACTCCAGTTTCCTTCCTGTGAATATAGGGATTCTAGATTAAATAGTATTTCTTTATTTTTAGGCTCTAAGTTTAATAATAATTTATATCTTTTTATTGAGTTTTCAATATCTCCTAGTTCATCTCTATAAACGCTAGCAATATTTTTTATTAGAGAATTTTTTAAACTATCGTCAGTTAAAATATTTAATATTTTATCTGCAGTATCGATATATAAGTTCCAAAGTCCTGACTGTTCACCTAAACTATTAAATATTTCTAATAATTCGGCATTATTTATAAACAATGCTAATGTTTTAGCAATATATTCAAAAGCTTTTTCATAATCGGCAATATTTTCTATTAAAATATTAATAATCTTTATATAGGTAGGATAATTATCATCTAAAAGAAGTATTTTTAATTCAAGCAAAGGAATGATTTGCTCCCAGTCATCAAGTCCTTCATATAAACCAATAAGACTTTCAATTACTTCTAAATTTTTATCATCTAGTTCAATGATTGCCTTGTATGCCTCAATTGCTCTTTCTGAGTCTCCTATCTTATCAAGAGAAATATCTGCAATTCTCTTGTATAGAGCGAGTTTTTCATCTAATTCATTAACGGTAGAAAGTTTATCATCTAATATAATAATTAGTTCATCATACATTTCTTGTGATTCATATATTCCAATTAAACGATTTAAAGTAGCGTTTCTTTTAGGAAAGAATTCTAAATCTCTACTTGCGATTTGAACAACTTCATCATAGCTTTCATATTCTATTAGTTTATTTTCAAATAAATCAAAGTTTTCAAGTAGTAAATCCTTAATGTTTAAATTTAATTCTTTGATATATTTAAGAATTAAGGAGTCATTATAAGATGAGTTAAAATCATCATAACCTTGTTCTAATGTTGAAATTAAAACTCTCATAATATCAAAAAATTCATCAATTAGAGCATTTTCTAAGAAAATATTTTTTAATTCTAGTAAAGCAGCAAGGTATTGAGGTTCTATTTCTAAAATTGCTTGAAATTTCTCAATTGCTTTATTGTAATTATTTAACTTTTCTTTATTATTATACAGTTCTGCCAAAGTATTAAAATAGGAAATTCTTTCATTATCTTCTAAATCTAAACCATATTCTAAAATATAGTTTTCATAATTTTCAGCTAATTTTTCTATGTTGTTATTAGTGGAGTATAATTCTATTAAGTTTAAGTATGCTTCTTTTTTTTCAAGATTAATATCTAAAATATTATTCCAAACTTCTTCAGCTTCATCCCACTTACCTTCTTCTTTATATATTCTTCCTAGTTTTAATAAAACATCAACTCTATCATCTTCTTCTAGTTCTGTATTTAGAATTAGCTTGTAAATTTCTACTAATGCATCTTTTCTTCCTTCATTTAAAACTTCAAGCATCTTTAAAACATCAATATTATTTGGCGAAATTTCAATAATTTTATTAAGAGTTAAAATAGTTGATTCTTTATCATTTAATTCGTATTCTTGAATTGTTGCAAGTTTTTGTAAAATATCTATTTTCTCTTCATCAACTTTAGACAGAACAGATAGTTTGTTGTAAATACCCTCTAAAGCCTTAAAATCTCCATTATTTTGATAAATAATTTCCAACTTTTGTAGAACATCAATATTTTCAGAATAAAGAGTATATTTCAAGAAATGTTCTTTAGCCTTTTCTAGATTATCCATATATTCAAAGTACAACTCACCAAGTTTTAGGTGTAATTTATCACTTAGTGTTTCATCTTTAATACTTTCAATATTTAATTCAATAAAAGATATAAAGTCTTCATAATTTGAAAGAGTATCTGTTAAGTCAATCAGCTTGTAACCTAAATCTGAATCAAAATCAAGCACAAATGCTTTCTTATAGAAATCATATGCTTCTTCAAAATTACTTAAATACTCTTCATTTACTTTTGAGATATTAATATATAAATCTTTTTTATTTTCAGGTGTTTTAATAAAATCAACTTTCTTTTTTAGAATGCTTACATATCTATCCCAATCTTCTAATTTTAGAAAACTATCCTTTAGGGTTTCTAAGATACTATTTTTGATATCATTGTTACTTTCATCTAATTCATCAAAAATAATTTCTAATTCATCAAGAGCTAGACCATTATTGTAGTCAATTTCTATTATTTTTTGATATGTTTTTACAGCCATTGACATATCATTAAGCATTTCTTTGTATATTTCTGAAATTCTATTGTATAATTCAATTTTTTCTTGAGGATTTTCGACTATTTCTGTTTGTTCTGTTAATAATTCAACTAATTGCTGGAAAAGTCCTAATTCACTTAAATATATAGCTAGCTTTTCATAATATTCTAGATTATTTGGTTCTAGGTCTTTTAAATCATATAGTGCACTAATTACCACATTTTTATCTTCAATAAAATCTTCAGAAATATTTGATTTTTTAGTTAATAATAATAATTTTAGTTCATAGGGTAATTTCTCATCTTTTGTTTCAAGAGTATCTGATTCATTAATCTCGTTAGTTTCATTGATTTCAGAATCAGAAACTTCACTGTTTTCTAGATTATCTTCTTCTGAAGTAATTTCTAGTTGATTTGTTGATAATATTTTATCAATTGATTTAATAAAGTCACTATAAGATTCTGTAATATCAAGTAAGCCTTCAATGTTAACAATCATTTCTTCATTACTTGGATTTTCTTCAAAGTATTTTAGAGCATAGACTAAGGATTTATCAAAAATATTTAAGTTTTCCTTGTAAATATTGCTTAGTTTACTATATATTTCTAGTTTTAGAGCCTTTTCAATATCTTGTTCTAATACTAGGTTATATAATTCAGCTAGCTCTTCCCATTTAGAGATTGTCTCATAAGTTGTTTCTAAGGTTTCATAAATGCTTAAGATTAAACTTTCTTCATTTAAAAATGCTTCTAGATACAATAGTGCATCTTCATTATAAGGATTTAAACTTAGTAATAAAGTTAAGGATTCTATAGATTTATCTAAGTCTTTTAAGTTTTCTTTTGAATTTTTAGCTCTATTTAATAAAGCGATTTCTTTATCATCTTCTATAACATTTTCTATTTCTAGCTTATAAAGGGCGTCTAACTCTTCAAATTTATTAAGTTTTTTGTAAATGTCTATTAATTTATTATAGTTTTCTGCCTCTTGTTGTTCGTTTTCAATCATGATTTTTATAAATTCAATACTTGCTTCTAAGTCATTTAAAATATCAACATAAACACTTATTATTTTTAATAGAAATTCTTTTTTACTATAATATTCATCTTCGAATTCAACTGCAAGTTTGTATAATTCAATAAGTTTATTCCAGTCCTCATTATTTTGATATATAGTTTCTAATGTTTCAAACATATCTATGGAATGATTTAGTTGATAGATTTTCATATAGGTTTCGGATGCAGAGTTAATATCTTTTATAAAGTCTTGCTCTATTGTTGCTGCTTCATTTAAAAGGGTTACTCTATCATCTAGATTTTCTTTGGATTCTGCTTTAAAGAGATATAAGTCTCTAATGATAAGATAATCTTCTTTTTTTTGATAAGTATCTAAAAGTTTTTCAAATAATTCGTCATTGCTTGGTTTATTTTTAAATGCTTTTAAGAAGTATAAATTAGCCTTTTCTGTATCATTGTTATTTTGATATATTGTAGCAATTTCATTATAAATTAAGTAATCTCCACCTTTTTCTTGAGATATTTTATCTAACTTTTCAAGAAGTAAAACTTCTTCATCAAGCTCAAATGATAATATTTCTTCTAAAACATTTTCATTTTCATTTTCTGTTCCATATCTAAGCATCTTAAATAATGTATTGTAAATATTTTCCTTTTCAGCTAAATATTCGTTGTATATATTATAAATTAACTCATAATATGTCCTCTTTTCTTTATCTGTTTCAGAGAGTTCAATGATTAGGTTATAGATTTTTATTAAATCATTCCATAATTTTCTATTTGTAAAAAACTGAACAATTGTTTCTAAGTTACTAAAAAGTAATTCTTTTTTATTTAACAATAGCTGAAAAATAATTCCTCTTAATTCTGCTCGTGAAGAATCAGACAGTGTATCATGCACATCTATGTAGTGTTCTAATGTTTTTTGAGTGTCATTTTCTATATTTGAATAAATTTCTCCCAATTCAGAGATTATTCCTACAATATAATCATCATTTGTTTTTAGCATATCTTCCATAGTCAGAAGAATTTTTATAATTTCATCATAATTTTCTAGTTTTCTATAAAACAATTTTTTAGTTTCATATGCTTCAATAATTGTTTCGTCTATATCTATAACTGAATCTAATAATTGAATTGCTTCTTCAAGTTTATTAAAATAAAGTCCTTCTACTTTTGCTAAAGCTACTTTATTTAATAATTTTTCATTATCTGGTAATAATTTATGTTTTTTTAGTAAGATATCGTGTAGCATTTCATAGTTTTCTGATTCCAAATATATCTTTTCAAGAGAATTTAATATTTCTAGATTATCACCATCTTCATCTAGTATGACATTGTAAAAACTTTGAGCCGTATCATGTTCTTTCATATAGATATCGTATATCTTTCCTAGTCTTGCAAGAATATTTATTCTTACCATTTTATCGTCTACTTCATCTTTATATTGTCTTAGAATAGATATTAAATCAGAAAAATCATCAAGTTTATAAGATAATTCTTCTAATGAATTTAATATTTCATTATTGCTCAAGTCTTTTATATATAATTCTTTTTTGTATTGGTATGCTAATTGATATTCTTCAAAAACATCTGAAAGCAAAGTTGAAAGTTTTAGTTTATATACAGCATGATCTGTTTCAGATAAATTAAAGTCGTTTAAAACCTTTTCTAATAATATTCTTATGGAGTTATAATCTTCTAATTTATTATGGTATTTTAGCAATAAGTTTAATAATGGTAAATATTTTTTATCAAAAAGAATTTCCTCAAGATGAATTAATTTTTCTTTAGTAACATTTAATTCAAATGCTAAATCAAAAAATTCTACGAATTTTTCTAAATTTTCTAAATTATTTAAATAAGCTTTAGCTATTTCAGTATATAGTATTTCAAGTTCATCATTTTCAACCAATTTTGTTTTACTAACCGCAACATCTACCCATTCTTGATATCTATTTTCAGAAAGATAGAAAAACATTAACATATTAATCGCTGTTAAATTTTTATCATCAATATCTAAAATCATTTTTAAATATAATACGGCTTTTTCTGTTTCTTTGTTTTTATTAAAAGAAATGCTTGCCATTTCCTTTAATAAATCAATTTTTTTATCTCCGGAGAGGAAGTCTAATTTTTTACTATAGATAACTACAAGATTCTCATAGTCATCAAGTAGTGCAAGAAGGTCTATTAAGTTATCAATATATTTTAGCTGTGGTTTTAAGTTTATTAATTCAAAATATAGAGTTCGGCTATCTTCATATCTGTCTAATTCTGTATAAACAGCTATTGCTCTATTATATAATTCCTCAATAATATTTTCATCATCAATTTCTTTAATTAAATCTATTAAAGTATTTACAAAAAGTTCTCTATTGTTTCCATCTATAGATAATTCATTTAAATTGTCTATAATAAACATATCTTTTGTTAATAAAAATTTTTCTTTTTCGTTTTGAAAAGCATCTTCATATCTTTCTTGCTCCATATAAAGATTTGTTAGCTCATCAAAAATTTCAATTTTTTCATTTTCTGTATTCACAAGAGCAATTTTTTCTTTTATTATAGGAAAAATTAAATCCAATTTATCTATTTCTCTATATATTTGTTGGATTTTATCTAAAATTTCAATACTATCATGATAATAATTATTGTACTCAATTAAAGCGTATAGTAATTTTTCATTACTTTCTAGGTAGTTTTCTGAAATTGATATAGCCTTAAGTGCATATTCTTTTCTTTTATCACCATCTAGTTTGTTAATTATTTCTAATACAATCTCATAGTAAAAGTTAAAATCATTAATGATTTCAAAAAGAGAATCAATTTCTTCAAATCTTAATGATTCAAAATATAAATCAACTAGGCGCTTTAAAATATCTTTATTATCTTGATTTAATTGAATAAATTCTAAGTAATAATTAATTGCATTTTCAAAAGTTTCGGGGGTGTCATATATCTTTGCAAGGCTTAAAATAATATCAGAGTTTTTATCTAACTCATAAAGCTTTAATAATGCCTCTAATTGTTTTTCTGTATTATTATCGTTTTTAGAGTTTTTTAGTATGTTTTTATATGCAAAAATATTGTTTTCATCTATTTCTAATATTTTATTAATTATAAAATCAATTCTTGTTTTATCATTTTTTAAATTATCAATTGTAAAGTGATAAAGTTCTTTTAACATTTCAACTTTACTGTCATCGCTTTGACTTAATTCAATCTCTTTTAGTGTTAGGTCATATAATTTATCATATTTTTTAGAATTTTGATATATTTCCTTTAGTCTTTCTAAGGCATCACCGTTTTCTACATCAATATCTAAAACTTTTTCATAATAAAGAGCGGCTTCCAAGGATTTTCTTAGGTTTTTAATGTATACATCTGCTATTTGAAAATAAATCTCTATCCTTTCAAAATCATCAACGGCTTCTGCTTTTTGTATTAAAACTTTGATGTATTCATTCCAACGATTTTTTGAATAATTGAAGTCTAATAAGAAATTAAGTGCTGTTATATTTTTAGGGTCATATGTTAGTAGTTTTTTATAAAGATTAGTTGTATCTTGTTTTAATTGAGTTGCTGTTAAATCAATTATTTCTTCTTGTACAAAGATTATTTCCTCAAGGTTTTCTTCTAGGTTTTTTTCAAGATAAGAAATATAATCTTTAAGTAAACTGAGTAGTGCTCTCCACTTTGAACTATCTTTATAAATTCTTTTTAATGCTTCAATTGCATCTTTATCGTTTGGTTTAATCTTTAATATAGACTTGTAGGAATCCGTAACCTTAAACATATTATTTGCTACTTCAGCCACTTCAGCCATTTCTCTATAGACTTCAATAATATCTTCTTCGTTTTCTAGTGCTTTAATTTTTTTGGTTAATATTTCAAAAACTTTTCTATTATTTCCTTTGTGTTTATAGAATTCTAAATAAATATAATCATACTTAAAGTTTTTAGAATCTAGGCCTTCTGATTTTTTTGCATAGAATTCAGCTTTATCTAGATTATCGGTATACTCGTAAATAAACTCGACTAAAAAGTTAGTTAAATATAGTTGATATTCCTTGTTATTTACTTTCTTTAAAATGCTTTCAATTAATTCAATTAATTCTTCATGCTTAGCGTTTTCAACCGAATAATTGACAGCAGACTCTAAGATATCTTTATTGTCTGGAGTTAATGATAACAATGCTTTATATATAGAAAATCCTTTCTTTTTTACAACTCTATTATCTATAAATAATACATCAAGTAATTTCATATAATCTTTTTTATTTTCTTCATCAGGGGTTTCTTGAAGCTTATCTAGGATAAAATCCACAATAGGATCAATATTATTATTATCAATAAAAATTCTTTTTATAAGAAGAGAAATTTCTTCATTTTTAGGGTTTAATTCAATTGATTTAATTAGAAATTCTTGTGCTTTTAGCATATCGCTAGAATGATTCAAGTGAATTTCTGCAATATTTAGAAAATACATTGACTTTATTGAGTTATCATCAGTTGAATTTAATTTAGATTCAAAATTTTCAATCATTTTTTCCCAATTGTTTTTAGCCATTAGGATTTCATCAATATTTTCTTCCAGATTTTCATTGTCTGGATTTAACTCTAGTGATTTATTATAAAATTTTAATGCAACAGATGGCTGTAAAAGCATTTCATTATAGAAATCTCCTAGCTCTAAGTAAAGTTTTGCTTTACTATCATTATTGTCTAGTATCATTGAATAGTATTCAGTAAGCTGGATTAATTCTTTATATTTTCCATGGGTTTCATAATGAGATTTTAATAAGTTAAAAAACTCTTCACTTTCATAATGTTCGAATAGTTTAATCAAACTTGCTTCATATAACTCTTGACTAACACTAGGTTGTAATTTTATTAATTCTGAAAGTAAAGGATATTTTTTATCCAAGCTTATTATATCTCTTTTTAATAATAAATTATAGAGAGTAATTATATCTTTGGGTAATGCTTTTTCTACAAACTCTTGAATAGATAAATTTTCTTCTAATAATCTTTTAATCATAATTACTCTCCTTTACCTTTATTTTCTTCATCAAGTTTTTTTTGCTCTTCTCTTTGTATTAATTCATCTAACTGTGAAACTTTTTTTCTTACATCAACAGATTCTTGCCCTTTAGGATTATTTTTTAAAAATTTAGTTAAAACATCTCTTGCATCAACATATTCTCCAACAATTAAGTGAGACATTCCTAAATAATATAATATTTCTCTTTTAGTAGCTGCTTGTATTGTTTGAGAGGCTTTTGATGAAGGGTTTGTCAATGCATCGTTTAAATATTTTTTAGCTTTTACAATAATAGCATTTCTTTGAGCTTCATTATAATCAAGTTTTTTTTGTAAATCTTTTAGAGTTTGTTCTTTAGCTTTTTTTAATCTTTTTTTAGCTCGTCCTCTTTTTTCTTTAATTTCCTCATTAATTGATTCTATTTTATTTCTTGTTTTAAGCATTTCCACATGGTAGCGATTAGCTATTCTAAAAAGAGTTGCTCCGAGTTTTGCTATTACAAATGAGTTTTTAGTAAGTTTAGCCGCATCTGTTAATATTTGTTCAGCTTCTTTTAATTTATCAACAGCTAGTAATGAATCTCCAAGTAGACCATAAGTGTTACTTAGTAGTTTCTCATTGCTTAATGGAACCATTTTTGCTGCTTTTTTAAGCCATTTAATTGCATTTTCATAGTTTTGTTTCTTGTGATATGAATCACCGAGGTAGTAGTATATTTCTGGGTTTTTAGGTGAAATGGATAGAGGTTCTAGTACCTTTATTGCTGCTTCGTACTGTTTTTCTCTAATAAAAACATAGGCTAAGTCTATACTAGCCTCTTCGTTTTTAGGTTTTATCTTTACTGCCTTTGATAGATAAATAATAGCATCTTTAAAGTGTTCTGTTTTTTTATATAAGCCTCCAAAAGCATAGTTAGCCTTAAAATGATTGGGGTCTTTCTTTAATGCTGCTTTAAATCTTATGCCAGCTTCTGTGTATTGTCCCGAGTTCATAAACCTGATACCTTCTTCAACATAAGTATCTGGATTAGTACTAATCATGGATGATAATTTGTCGCAACCAAATGTTACGAATAACGATAAAAATATTATAAACAGAATCTGCTTCATTAAGCCCCCTAAATTTAACTCAATAATGATAATATATCTAGGTTTAAAAAACAAATATTTTTGAATTTTATGTAACAAATTACACAATTTTTTTTACTTCAACTAAAACTTTGTTTTATTTTCCGTATTTCGGCTTATCTTTTAAAAGATAAGCCTTGAAAAAAGTAACTTTTTATAAATAAAAATTTCTTTTTTTTTGATTACATAGATAAGAATAATATTAATATGTAAATCTGCTTATAAAAACATCTCTTAATCCAAGAGATGTTTTATTATTTACATTAGTGGTGGGGTCAAAATCAGCAGTACCTTCAAATTCTCCTAAAATGTAAATCTCTCCATTATTACCAACTGAAATACATTTTCCCTGATCATTTAAGTCTCCACCAAAAACTTCTACATTTTCTACACTTAAATCTGTGTCTAATATAGTAAAAAATACATCATTTTTATTGCTATCACTACTAGAATTAGTAATTGTAGTTCCTTGGATATTTAGGCTGCCACTTATGTCTCCAATTAGATAAAGCCTGTTGTTGTAAACAAAACTATCCTTAATCATAGACGATGAATTTGTTGCAAGAAAGACTTCTTTATCTAAAATCATACCATCATCATCAAGTCTAGCAATATAAATGCCTAATTGTTCTCCAGCATTTACTATATCTTGATTAGAGCTTGTATCAAAGTCGATATTACCTTGTAAAGTACCAATAATATAAGCATTATTATTTATGGTTTCTAGTCTTATTCCTTTTGAAACATCTACTGCTTCTTGAGGTTCTAGCACTTTTACCCAAATGAATTGATTGTTTTTGGAAAGTTTTAGTATAAAGGCTTCGGATTTATTATTTGTAGAAATCATTCCTTGACTATCATCAGTTTCGTCAAAATCAATGTTATCGCCATATAGATAGCCTGTGACGAGGATATTATCATTTAAAACAACAATATCTAGAGCCCTATTATACATATCTGCTACGCCGAAAACTTTAGCCCAAATATAGGAGCCATCAATGATATTAAATTTAGAAATAAATCCATCTTGCCTTCCTTTTATGGTAAAATTTCCTATATCTGAAGATTTGTCAAAATCTACATTAATTGCAGTATGGGTATTTCCATATAAATATCCTGTTAAATAAATAGATGTATTATCTAGCTTAATTGATGTAACTGTTTCTGTTTCTTGACTTGCAATAGTTTGAATCCAGTTAAATTCACCATCTTTTGTAATTTTTAAAATAAAAATATCTCTACTACCGTCACTTCTTCTTAAAGACACTAAGCTTCCAGCATCAAAGTCAACTGAAGATGAAAAATATCCTGTAATATAGAGGTTGTCATAATTGTCTACAGCAATAGCACTTGCTCCATCTAAGCTAGATGCACCAATATGATAAGTCCAGGCATAAGAACTATCTGCATTTATTCTTGTTATGAAAATATCTTCTTCTCCTGAACTAATTTTTTCATCTGTATTGCTACTAGGGTCAAAATCAACAGCTCCTTTAAATGAACCAACTAAGTATAAATTCCCATTTGAATCTATTGCTGAATCATTTACAATTTGTTCATTATCTCCCGATATTAAATCCGTATAGTTATACCCTTGTTCATAACCACATACAGCAAAACCGGAAGTATCACTGCATGAATTCAATATCTGTCCTGCGTCATTACAACTAATACTAGAACAATCAGGCAAACATGTTCCGTCTCTGTCATTATCCTGATAACTTGCATCACATTGGCAAACTAACTCTCCTGTACTGTCATTGCAGGCACTTGAGTTTGTTAAACAACTAGAATCACATGATTTTTTACAAGTAAGGTCATTATTGTTATCTTGATAACCAGCATCACAGTTGCAACTTATGTTATTTAATCCCAACGCAACACATTCTCCATGTTTACCACAATCTATATCTTCACATGGAGTAACACATTTATTAGAGTTTGGACTAACAAAATATCCATCATTACAAGAACAAACTATTTCACCACTTGCATCATTACAAGAGCCTTCTTTACCACAAGTACTTAATTCAGGAGCAAGAGGGTCTATGTGACATTTTTCTTTACAACTACCGTTATGATCATTATCCTGATATCCATACTCACAAATACAATTAATTACACCTGTGTCGTCAGTACATGTACCATTTCCACCACATGCTATACCATTAACTTCAGTTGATGCACAATTAGGTAAACAGACTTCATCATTATCCTTATCTTGATACCCCTCTTCACAAATACAATTTATTTTTCCTAATGTATCATCACAAGTAGCATGCTCACAACTTGTTTCAGAACAAGCTGGTTCACAAGTTTGATTATTATCATTATCTTGATAGTTTGCATTGCATTCCCATTCACAATCTGCAGGTATTTCCCAGCCATTTGCTTCTGTCCAATGAATATCAAATTCAACATTTACTTGATGAGCATTACTTGGGGGAGTTATTGGGTTGCAAGAAACTCTTTTTTCATTTATTTTACACAAATTATTTTCGAAATGATAATTATTATTACATAAACATTCAGTATTATCATCATTGGGTTTGGAATGTTCTATTATAGAGCAATCAAGTACACAAATATTATTGTCCTCTATAAAACCAGTATCACATACACATTTTGCTTCATTGTTTTCAACTATACAATGAGCATTGTTATTGCACTCATAATTCAAACACTTAAAATCATCATTCTGAACACACCTACCATTATCCTTATGATATCCGTTATTACAATCACATGCATTATTGTCTTTGTTAACATGGGAATTGTCAATATCTGAACAATCAAACATACAGATGTTTTCAGCATTTAAGGTATAATTACTATCACAAACACAGATAGCTTTATTATCTTCTACAGTACAGTGAGAGTTATTAATACATGTTTTGTCATTACAAGGGTTTGTTTCTCCATCTTTAATGCAGTTTAGTTCTTCATTGTGATAACCGGTATCACAAACACAGGTAGCTTTATCACTTTTCACTAAACATTTTCCTTTACTTGAACAAGTAATATCTTTACACAATTCATCTGTTTTGCATTCGCAAGATAGCCAAGCGTTGTCTTTGCATAATTTTTTACCATCACTACCGTCATCACATGTGCAAGATTGATGTTCACCGTAATTACAAATTATTTCATCTGTATTTTCGGATCTATCACATGAAATTAAAATAAAAGAAAAAAGTACCAATATAAATAACTTAGATATTGATTTATGATACACGAAGACCTCCTACTAATAATATATTATATTCTAATATATATTTATAAAATTTACAAATAATAAAAAAAAGAAACAGCTTTGCTGATTACTTTTTTGCTTGTAATAGATTTTTTATAAAAAGCTATGAAAAGCCATATAACCTTAGAATAAACCAACCCTTCTTAAAGTCATTCTTAGCATTCTTCTGTTTAATTCATTCATTTTAGTTAATGGAAGTCTAAATTCTTCTGCAATTTTATTAAGTTCAACAAGAGCCGTTTTGACAGGAATTGGATTCGTTTCTAAAAACATTGCTTTTGTCAATTCTATCATAATCTTATTTAATTCTATTGCTTTTTCATTTTCGTTATTCTTAAAGGTTTCATACAAGTCTACAACTAATTTTGGGGCAACATTACTAACAACAGAGATACAGCCATTGCCTCCAATTGCTAAAAAGGATAAAAATGAACCATCATCACCTGATAAAAGGGATATATTAGGTAAAGCTGTTCTTATTTCAGCTCCAAATAGCATATTACCCGTTGCTTCTTTAATAGATACAACTCTTTCTAGTTTAGATAGTTTTATTATGGTTTCTAGTGATAAAGAAACTGCCGTTCTTCCTGGTACATTATATAGTATGATTGGAATATTACTATTGTCATGTATTTCCTTATAATGATAATATAGCCCATCTTGAGTAGGTTTGTTATAGTAGGGAGTAACTAATAGAACTCCATCAATACCTATATTCTCAAAATATTTAGTTTCTTCAATAACATGTTTTGTTGAATTGGAGCCTGTTCCTAATATTATTTTAAAGTTTTCATCTTTAAATTCTAAGGCTATTTCAATTAAAATCTTTTTTTCTTCAATTGATAAGTTTGGAGATTCTCCAGTTGTTCCTGAAATTGCAATTCCTGAAATGCCACTATCTTTTTGTTCTTTTACAAGTTTTTTAAATGCAACTCTATCTATTTTGTTTTCTAAAAAAGGTGTAACTATTGCGGTAAAAATTCCTTTAAACATTAAAAACTCCTATTATTTTTTCATACTTCCAGCAGAAGAGGAAAGTGAACCAAATGTTAAAACAGATTTAAGGTCATCATCTGTAAATGTTGCTCCAACACCTAAATAAAAATCTCGCCTATCATCTAAAAGATAAACTGAACCAAAGTTTATAAACCAAGAATCAAAAGGGTAATACCTAAATCCTACTTTAAAATTTGGAGCGGTATCATTACTAAACTCATTAATTCTGGCATTTAAAATAATACTATTTTTCAATAATGAAAAATCAATACTTGCTCCTCCCGTGCTATTAAATATACCATATTTAATAGTCATGAAGTATAGCCTATAAGCCATAAATGCGGTAAATGATATGGTATTCTCCTCATATATTCTTTCTTTAAAACTTGGTTGGTTTTCTGAGGCTTCTCCCCAATAGTATATTTTATTACTAGTAAGTACTTTATATGGGGCAGCCGTCACACCTAAGTAGTAATACTTATTGGGACGAGGTTTAATTCTTAAACCAACTTCATGATTTCCAGCAGAACTATTAAATAGATATTCTGAATGAGCATCGATAATTAAATCAACACTAGATGCTTTACTCATTAAATCACTTGCTTCATCTGTGATATATTCAATATTATTATTAATCTTTTCTGATTTAAGTAGTTTTCCAACACTTCCTTTTCCTTCTTCAACACTTTTAACAATACGCTCTAGTGAAGCTGATACTTTTTCAAGATTTTTAATAGTACTATTTATATCTTTTGCTGGAGTATTATTCAAAATATTATTGGCAGACCCTAGTAATGTTTTCATTTGCTCTCTGTTTTCTCCAATAATATCTTTTACAAGCTCTATTGATTTAGATGTATCGGATAGCATTTTATCAATTTTTCTATCATATTTTGATGGTATCATTTTAACAACATTAGTAAATTCCTTTACATTATTCATTATTTGGTCAATATTATTATTATTTTTAGCAAGTAATTTATCGATTTTAATAGTAATTGCTTCTAATTTTGCAACAGTATTTTTTATTGAATTTGATGTAGCCTGATTTGAAATCATTTCTTTTAGTGAAGTTGTCATTTCTTTTATATCAGATGCAATTCCATCAAATTTATTCATCATTCCGCCCATTGATGATGTTTCTCTAACAAATTTAATTTCATCACCGTTTACTAAATCAGGTGGACGAATACCTGTTGTAAATTCTATGTAACTATCTCCAAGAATTGATGAATTCTTTTTTAAAGCAACTGCATCGGATTTAAGAATAGTTCCTTTTTTTAAAATTACTTGAACTTTGGCTTTATTTCCAGCTAAAGAAATATTATTGATTTCTCCTACATTTATACCTGCAATAGTTACTCTTGATTTAGATGTTAAGCCTGTTGCATCTCTTAAAAAAAAATATACTAAATAGTTTCCATCTTCTTTTTTTAGTTTACTTCTTACATTAACAGAAAAAAACATAAATGAAACTAGGGCTACAATTAGTAATAAGCCTACTTTAAAAGGCGAAAATAGATTATTCATTAGGACTCTCTATAAAGATAAGCTTATCTCCTATTTCTATATTTAAATTAATTAATGTTTTAGATCTTAACTCTACAACAAGACTACAGCTTTTATATATTTTACTTATTCTTCGGCGTTTCATTGATACTATTTTATCAATAATAATGTTGTTTTTATCTAAAAAGAGAACATCTATTTCATATTTCATAAAAAACATATGAATAGAGTTCGTTTTTGTTAATATCAATCCTTCATCTTTCTCTAATGGGGAAGATAACATTAAGCCCTTGAACCTTTTAAAGAAAGTGTCTGCAACATAACAATGGCATAAAACAATATCCTTTCCGTCTATTTTTACTAAGTTTTTTTTATAATTTTTGATTATGACTAACTCCCATTCCAAAAATAGATACAGATATTTTTTTGCCAAATATTTTATTTACTTCTTCTAATCTTTTTATTACCTTATCTTCATTTTTGATAATTATTCTTGAAGAGTTATTTGGCCTAATTCCTATTTTAAGAAATTCTGCAGAAAATGCATTATAGTTATTGTTTCCTTCAATTTCATATATATGTAAATAATAAATATTATTAACAATTATATCTAGATTTTTAATTGTATCTTCACTAATATTACTTATTACAATATAATTTTGAAGATTATCTGACATTCCCTTTGATAGCTTTATTCCTAGCCCAATATCGGGTTTATATGAATATAAATTATATCCTGAAGTTGCTATCAACAAAATATAAACTAAAATTAAAATTACTTTACTCATTAACACCTCTTAATTACATAATATATATTATATTTTATTTTTTATCAATTTTTTTATTAATTAGTTTAACTTTAAGTGAATTTAATAATGCAAAATAATTATCTTCTAATAAATACTTAAATATCTCTTCCAATTCTGGAATCCGAGATAACTGCTCAATTATCTCATCAGAATCCATTATTAGATTATTAAGATTGTTAAATTTTAGGATTGCTCTAAGTAATATGTTGACATCTTCTACAATAACTGCTCCTAAATTTAATGATGTTTTATATGAGGCGCCTATAAATTGCTTAAAATCAAAATCATTCCAATTAATAAAAGAGATAGTGTTTTTAAGGGAGTATAATTTTTTTCTAATAGTTCTTGATGTTCCTTTTGAAAATAATTTATGGTAATCATCTAAGCTATTATCATTAAATATTTTTTTCTCAGAAGTATAGTTAATAATCATTTTCATAAATTTTATTAAACTGTCTACTGAATGATAGTTCAATAAGAAATTCATTGATTTTATTCTATCTAACTGAAGAACAATAAAATATGTTAATTGGGATTGATCCATATTTAACATAGAGTTGGGAAGAATAAGTGCTAAATTATCTGGATAAATAAAATTAAATTCTTTGTTTTCTAATTTATTAATATATAAATCAATTCCTGTGATTTCTAATCTTTCCTTAATTTCTGTAAATGTTTTCCATATCTTATAGTTAGATTTTTGGGTAATTTTTTCAATATTTTTATAGTCTGAAATTGTTTTTTTGGTTAATTTGCTTAATCCATGAATTGCTGTATATAGAATTTCTCTTAAAGCAAGGTTATCTTTATTAGACTTAATAAAGATAAAATTATTATCACGATAAAGGTTATCTTTTTTAGGGTATTCTAGCTTTAAGCTTTGATAAATATTATTAGCATTTTTATTTTCTAGTTTTATAGAATGTATAATTGATGCCATTATATATACTGGAATTTCCTTTTCTAATGACTTGTATATATAAAATAAATCATTTACTAAAAAAATATTATTCATATCCTTTTTGATGATTTCCGGATAATAAGTTAATACTTCTTTTATATATTTATCATCAGATGAAAAGATTTTTCTTAATTTATTAAGTGCAGCTAAGTTTCCATTTAAATTAATTGCAAGTTTGTATTGATTAATTGCAGTATCAACTTTATTTAAATTTAAATTTAAATCACCAAGCCTTTTGTAAATAGACGATTTAATATTTTTATCATTAAATGTATCAATATTTTCTTCGAGTATAGAGATTGCACTTAAGTAATCAGAGCTATCAATAAAAAATTTAGAGTAATAATTTAATAATTCTATTGATTTGGTTACCTGAAGCCAATGTAAGATTTTTTCCTGCCATCTTTCTTGATCTATACTTTTTTTAGATAATTCTAGGTATTCCAACATATAGTTAATTTTATTGTCGCTATCATAACTAATTAATGAGAGCAATAATTCTAAAACTTGTTGTTTGTTTTTATTTCTCTTATAGATAGGTAAAAGACTATCCATTTCTTCAAACGACAATCGTTTTCTTTCTAGAAGCATGTCAGAGATTGACATAAGTTTATCAATCTGTTTCTCTATTAAATATGATTTAAATAGAAAATATAATACTTTTTGATAATTATCAACTCCGATATTTTTACTCGCAAGTTGTTCACCTAATTTAATGATTTCTTTATAATTTTGCTCTCTAAAATAAAAATTAATTAATTTCATTTTTGCTTTAATATTATTAGGATTTAATTGAATTATCTTATTTAGAACAACAATGGATTCTTTTATGTTATTAGGATTTACCAAGAGTATAATTTCAGATTTTTTTATCAACAAACTTTCTTTATAGCTTAAATCATTAACGGTAGTAACCTTATTGTCTATTATTTTTAATATTTTTTCATATTTATGGTTTATTAAGTATAAATCATATAACTTATTAAAAGCTCTATCATCAGAAGGAGAGTCTTTGAGTATTTTTAATAATAAGTTTTCTGCATCATCATACTTATTAAATTTTTCAATTAAAATAACGCTATTCTTATATAACATCTCATTTTTGACTTCAGGTAATAATTTATCATAATTTTCATTTTTTAACATTTTAATAATACCGTCAGTATTACCAGTTAGGTTATATAATCTGTTCTTACCTTGTAACGCTAAGAAGTGATTTTGTTCAAGATCAATAACCTTTTGATAGTATAAAAGAGCTTTTTCATAATCTTTTTTATAATATTCATAAACTAATGCAAGATGATAATTTAAATCTATTTCCTCTCTTTTATTTTTAATGTTCCCTAATCTAATTGAAATTAAAGTTATTAAATCATTCCAAAGTGCATTTTTATACAATATATTGAAAAGCTTGTAGAAAACATGCGAACGAGTATTGTTATTAAATAGTAGAATATATTCTTTTATTGGAAAATAGTTTATTTCATCATTATTCTCTGTAAATGAAATAATATATTGTAAAAATGCATATAACTCTTCGCCTTTTAATAATTCTATGTAATCATCTTTAATCAATATAACATTTTCAAATTTATTGTTATCAAAATACAATCTAATTAAAAAATCGTAATACTTTTTCTCTTTTTTTATGGACAATGCTTTTTTTAAATATTTTTCGGAATAAGCAAAATTATTTAAATATAGGTAATATAGCTGAGCAATATAAAAATTATTTTCAGAGTTTTTTCGCTCACCATAATCCATTATAAGTGTTATAAGTTTTTTAATCTCTTTGGATTTTAAATAAAGGCTTTTTAATTCTTCAAAAGCGATTTTATTATCAGGATTATATTTTAGAGCTTCTTGGTATTTTTCAATAGCATCTTTAGGTGAATTCTCAGTATAATATTCTGCAATTTTACAACTATAGTCTGATTTTAAATTATTAGATGTTGAATTGTCTATTTTCTCCCTTAACAAATCTATTAATTTATTATTTAATTTTAAACTATTATATATGTACTCTAATTCAGAAAAGACTTCAAAATTATTAATATCGTATTCTAGAGCTAATTCATAAAACTCCATTGCTTTTTCTAGATTATTTAGCTCTATTCTATAAATAGTTGCAATTCCCTTTAATAATATGGATTTTTTTTGATTTGAGGAGATAAATTCTATTTCGTTTAAGTTTAGTTCTATTAGTTCTTCCCAATTTTTAGATTCTTTATAGATGGCACTTAATTTCTGTAAAGCAGGAATATAGTTAGGCGAAATATCTAAAACCATTTTTAAATATGGAATAGAGTTGTTTTTATTTTTTAGGTTATTCACAAAAATATCTGAGATATTCATTAATAAATTTATTTTATCATATTGATCAACAATATGATTGAGTTTAAAGTCATATAGATTAACTAAATCATCCCAAAAGCTACTTCTTTTATAGAGTTCTTCTAAGTAATTTACTACTTCCATATTATAGCCGTTATCATCTATAATAGTTTTAAATATTTTTATTGATTTACCAAAATCTTGTAATCTTTTAAAATATAACTTTCCTATCTCTATCTTTAAAGATAATACTTTATCTGGATCAACAGAATCTTTTATCACAACATTTAATACATCAATAACCTTATTCCATTGTTTGTTTGCACGATAAAGTTTAAGTATTGATCTTGTTGCTGGGTAATATGAATCGTCAGTATTTCTTGATTTTAAATAATAAGTTTCAGCTAGTTTATAGTCTTTATTTTTTAGATATATTTCAGCAATTTTAAAATATAAAATTGCATTTAAATTATCATCATTGCTAATAAGTATTTCTTTAAGATGATAATTTACAAGATCGTTTATATTATTTTCTAAATATGCGATTTTACTTAATGCTCGAATTGTGGAGAGATTATTGTTTAATAACTCTAATGATTTAGAATAATATTTTTTAGCATTTTTTATGTCATTTAATTTTGTTAGAAAGATATCTCCAACCTTATAGAATAAATTAGATCTTTCCTTATCTGTTTCAAGTAGGCTAAATTTTTTCTTTTGTATTTCAATTAATTTTTCCCAATTATAATTTTCGGCATAGTGACTTTCTAATTCACATAAAAGTAAGAAATTATCTTTAATATTTTGATAGTTTCCAATAAGAATTCTATTTGCTTCTGATTTATTTTTAAGAATATCTTTGTATGTTCTATAAAGGATGTACAGATTATTAGCATTAAACTCTTTATTTTGATCAATTTCTGCTCTTAATTTTTTAGCAATAGCACTCCAGTTAATATTATAGCTAGGTATATTTAATTTTTTATTAAGTAAAAATAACTGTTCAATATAATAAGAAATATTTTCTTTAGATTTATATCTTCCTTGAAGAACGAGGGTAATTATATCTATTAGAATAGCTTCTTTAAAATCATTTGTTTTTGCATGGCTAAGTAAATCTTCTATTAAATTACCATATTCATTAAATTTATTGTTTTTAAATAATAAAGACTTTAGTTTTCTTACAACAAAAAATTGTTCGTCATCATTGCTATTTAAATAATCAAGCAATGTTTTTTTGGAAAGTTCAAAATCATTTTTATAATTATTTATAATTTCACTTTTTAAAATAATTAAATATAATTTTTCATTTTTGTCTTCAATATAACTTAATTCTGTATTTATTATATCTAAAACAAAATCCCAATTTTGCTTAGATATAAAAATTTCTCTTACGGCTTTTAAATTTGGTAAATAACTATTATCAGCTTCATAAGATTTTTGAAAATTTACTATAGCTGATCTTGTATCCCCAACTTGATCTCTCCAAATCAATCCTATTTCATAGAATAAGGTAGCCTTTTCTTTATTAGATGTTAAGAACTTTATCTTTTTTTCAATATCTCTTATATGTATTAAGAGCTTTTTTTGTATGTTTTCATCCGGAATAGAACTTTTAGGCTTACTCTTTCTTGTACTTTGTAATAAATTATTTAAATTATCATGAGAAATCTCGAATTTCATTTTTATACCTAAAAAATAACAACTAACTCATATTACAAAATAATCACCAATTTGTCATCTTTTTTTTTATTTTAAATGATTTTTTTTAACTTAGTTAAAAAAAGAATAATTAGCTCTGTACGACAAATTTACTACAGATATTTTAAGTTAAATTATAAAAAGATTTATTGCAAATAATTATGCATAGAAAGTAATTAACGAATTATTGCCATCCGTTATCAGTAGCTTCTGTGTTTTTAGCAAAACTATTAAGGTCTTTGTGAGATGCTTTGTTGCCTTGGTCATCAGCAATATGTCTTGTTGCTGATTCATTACCACTTAAAGCAGAAGCAGAAGCACCAAACATATCTCTGATATTATCACCAAATAATGTTACAACACCAATTGCAGCAACTGCAATAAGAGCAACGATAATAATATACTCAGTCATACCCTGTCCAGCTTCATTTCTTAATGTTCTTGTTAATTCCTTTTTCATGATTCCTCCAAAATAAATATCATACTTTATATTATATGATAAAAAGTAAAAATTAATCGGACATATTACCTATATTTAATTATTTTTTTATTTTTAAGTACTTTAAGTAATTCTTTTTAAATTCATTAAAACTTTTTTGAAGTTTTTTCTTTTTGTATTTATCACTCATAACTGTATCATCAAAATTCATGTATTTTTTAATTTTGAAAGATTTTATATTCATTATGTTATTAGATTCTGATTCAATTAAAATTTTTCCATATTTATTAACTAAAGCAATGGTATCTTTCAAACCCATAAATTTAAATGATACCACCAGAAAATAACGATTTTTTCTCATGTTTCTACTAAACAAAGAAATTCCATCAAAATAATTCTTTATATCCTCAGATGTTATATTTGTAATATAATCAAGTAATGTAATTAAAATATCAAGATGAGAGGAAATTTTTACCTTAATATTATTTTTTAAACCTGGAATATAAAAGAGAAAGGGTATATTTATTAACTCTTTGGTATATGTAGGTTTAATATGCCCAAAAAAACCATTTTCCCAGAATTGTTCTCCATGGTCACCAATAAATATAATTATGGTGTTCTTTTTATCATCATTACTAAGAGTATTTATGATTTCTTTAAAAAAATAATCAGTATAAAAAACACTGTTTTTATATCTGTTAATTAATTTTCCTCTATAAGCTTTGTTCATTTTACTTGCATGATAAGTAATGTCCTTTCTATGTAAATATGGTTTATATTTTACCATCTTTTTAGTAAAGTGGTATGAATAATGTGTTGCTTTAAAAAAAATCATTGTTAAAAAAGGATTTTTTTTATTTCTTTTTTTATATGATTCCTTAAAATAAGTTAACATTAATTCATCATGCTTAAATCTTTTATATTTCTTAAAAGCAGTAGTCGCCTCTCTTATTCTTGAATAAGACGGTGTTAAATATGATGCTGTAAGAAAAGAGGTATCATATCCAAGCTTATTAAATATTTCTATTGGTATAGATTTCTTATAATTTTCAGAACTAAATAAAGCTTTATAGTGGTATGCTGAAATTGAATACCAGAGAGAAATTATAGCAGTTAAGGTAAAATGTCCACCAGGAGAATGATGTTCTGATTTAATAAATCCATTGTGAGATTCAATAAAATTAAACACATTGGGCATATTTTCTTTATTAAAAACATCTTTTCTAAAAGATTCAGCAATAATAATTAATACATTCTTTTTATTTTTTATTTTTATTTTACTAATATCAAAACCATCTCCGTAATTCGTTTCAAATTTGGTGTCAATATTTGAATTATCAAGATAACTCCACATAGGAATAACAGCGAACTCCCCATAAAGATTAATCCAAAAATACATAACACTAAAAAATGAAAGAAACACAAGTATTATCAAAAATAAATAAATTTTTTTCAAAATAGCAGAAATATTTATTTTTTGGGAAATATAGACAATAACATAAAATAAAATAATGATAAGCAAAATATGTAGAATAGGTATTATTAAATATTCTAAAAACTGCTTGGCACTAAGCGACACATCATTATCAAGGTCTTTTTTATTAATAGCCCTCATTACAATGTCATTATAAAGATGCACTCCCATTAATTTATAAATTTGTAAATCACTGTAAATAAAAATATAAAATACAGATTCTATAAATATCGTAAATCCAAATAATAACTTTTTTTTATATATAGTAAAGTTTCCAAATAAAGTAAAAATTAAAAATGCTGTAAAATTAACCAATAAAAACAACACTCCCAAAAATGATAGTGCAAATATTCCATAAATAAAATACACACTCCAAACATAGTTATCATCTTTAAAGGTCATGAAAATATTAGAATAACTTGATAAATATAAAATTAAACCACTATAAGTAAAGAAAATTGTTAACTTTGCTAAATTATCATTATTTTTAATATAATTATTGATATTTTTTGATAAGCCTTCAATTAGTTTCATTTTAACCTTTTATTGATTAAACTATCTAGTATTTTATCGCTTGTAAGATATGGTGTTGTTACTTTATATTTATCATTATAATCATTATTAAATTTTTTTACAGTATCAAGAGCATTTTGGTTTCTAGCCCATGACCTTCTTGATACTCCAACCATTACATCCCAGAAGAACGCTTGTTTTAATATTTCATCAACTCTATCACTTCCATCTAAAACCATTCCAAAACCTGTGTTGCTGACTTTACCTATTCCAACACCTCCACCATTATGTAGTGTAACCATGGTCATGCCCCTAGTTGCATTACCGGCAAAGCATTGAACAGACATATCAGCAGTGATGTTAGAACCATCTTTAATATTTGATGTTTCTCTAAATGGGCTATCTGTTCCGCCCGTATCATGATGATCTCTTCCAAGCATAATTGGGCCAACTTCTTTATTTCTCACCATTTTATTAAATTTCAATGCAATATTTAACCTGCCTTCTGCATCTTGATATAAAATTCTTGCTTTTGTTCCAACAACTAATTTATTTTTCATTGCATCTTTAATCCACACATAGTTATCTCTATCCTGATACCTTCTTTCAGGATTGATTATTTCCATGGCTGCTTTATCTGTTTTAATTAAATCACTTTCTTTACCACTTAAGCAAACCCATCTAAAAGGACCATAACCAAAATCAAATAGTTCAGGCCCTAAAATATCTTCTACATAAGATGGAAAAATAAATCCATCGTAAGTATTATCAGGTTTTTTAGATATCTCCTTGACGCCTGCATCATAAACAGCTTTCATAAAGCTGTTTCCATAATCAAAAAAATATGTTCCTCGTGAAACCAGTTTTTTTATTAAATTAAAATGTTTTCTTAAAGACTTGTCAACTTCGACTTTAAATTTATCTCTATTACTATATAAAAGCTCTGTTCTTTCTTCAAAATTAAGAGTATTAGGGCAATATCCACCTTCATAAACAGCATGACAGGAAGTTTGGTCTGATAAAAGGTCTATTTTAATATTGTTTTCAATTGCATATTCTAATAAAGTTATAACATTTCCATGATAGGCAATTGATGTAGAATTTCCAGTATTTAAGCTTTGTTGTGCTAAATTAAAAGCTTCTTTTGGAGATAAAGCAATTTTACTAACCCAGCCCTGATTATATCTTGTCTCAATCCTTGAATAATCTACTTCTGCAATAATTCCAACTCCATTCGCTATTTCTACAGCTTTTCCTTGTGCTCCACTCATTCCTCCAAGGCCACTAGTTACAAATAATTTCCCTTTCAAATCACCATCATTTGCAATTCCTAAATTTAATCTTCCCGCAATAAGTAGAGTATTATAGGTTCCGTGAACGATTCCTTGTGGTCCGATATACATCCATCCACCTGCTGTCATTTGACCATAATTTGTTACTCCTAATGCTGCTAATCTATTGAAATTTTCTAAATCATCAAATTCACCAATTAATAGCCCATTAGTCATAATTACACGAGATGCATTTTTATTTGATTTAAATAAACCTAATGGATGTCCACTCATCATAACTAAGGTTTGGTCTTCTTGTAATTCTTCAAGATATTGTTTTGTGAGCCTATATTGCATCCAGTTTTGAAAAACTTGTCCTGTTTCTCCATAGGTTACTAGTTCATAAGGATATAATGCTGTTTCAAAATCAAGATTGTTTTCTATCATAACCTGTATTGCTTTTCCTTCTAATATTTTACCCTTATATTCGTTTATAGCTTTTCCATAAATTCTACCTTTAGGTCTAAATCTATAACCGTAAATTCTACCCATAGTTAATAATTCTTCTAAAAACTCAGTCGCTAAGTTTTCATGAAATTCTTCGGGAATATATCTAAGAGCATTTTTTAAAGCTAATTTAATTTCTTTTTTAGTTAAATTTAATTCACGCTTAGGGGCCCTTCTAATTCCTTTTTGAAATTTAGGATAATCAGGTAGTCCGTTTTCCAGATTTAATGTTTTATAAATATTATTCATATCGATCTCCTTAAACCATTAGCTTATAAGATAGTTAATTTTTATTATTAAATCAAATATATTTTACAAAGTTTTTAAATAAAGTTGAAAACAGAGGCTATAAAATTATAGAATAATGTTTTTAATGGTTCAAGTATGGGTTATGTTAAGAGGAAGTTTACAAAGTTAACTTATGACAACAAAGATTTATTATATTTTATTTTATTTTTCTTTCTTTTACAAAACTTATTTTTTGTGATTAATTATTCTGATTTAAATTTTACATTAGGAGTAGAAACATCATCTTTTTTTTCTTTTTTTGTATTTTTCTCCACTAGTTTATCTATTAATTTAATTTATTTTATATTTTTATCTATCATATTAACAATATTGGGAAATTTTAGAAAACTTAGTGTATTTATAATACTTTTTTTAGAGCTAGTTTACTCGATTTTTATATATTATGATATTAAGATATATAAAATTTTAGGAGTACACTTATATAATAACTCTGTATTAGCATTTTTGAATAAAAAATCCTTAAAAAATGATATACTAATGAAATCAGATTTACTAGATTTCAAAACAATATTATATTTTTCAATAATAATGATTTTAACAATGATTTTAACAATGATTTTGTTTCATTTAAGTAAAAAAGCCTCTAAGTTTTTTAACTTTTTGTTTATTATTAAGCAAATTATTGCATTTTCTTTGTTGCTTGTGGTGTTTTCTTTATATGCAAATCTAAGAGGATATCCTATCATTTCAGTGCTACCATTTTATGATCTTTTTGAAAATGATATAAATCTTGAATGGATAACTCCAAATTATCCAAATAAAATAACAGAAAAATTTAATTTAAAGAATAAGCCTAATATCGTATTATTGTTATCAGAATCAACAAGAAGTACTATGTTTACTAAAGAATTAATGCCTAATATTACTAGTTTTGTAGATAATAATAGTAATTGTATTACTTCTAAGCATAATTTTTCAGGAGCACATACTACATTTCCATCTTTATTTTCTATTTTGTTTGGCATATATGGTTATAATAATTTATTTTTTAATAATCAAGTAACAGAAACAGAGCCTATAACATTAAAATTTTTAAAAGAAAATGGTTATCAAACTATAATGTTAACGGCTTCATCATTTGAAGCATCTTACGGAATTAAAAAATTAATGAAGTTTTTTGATATATATAAATTTTTTAAGTATGAAAAAAATGGTAAAGTTGACATAAATATGATTAATTGGTTTGAAAATTATTATCAAGAAAACCTAAAAAATAAAGAAAAGCCTTTTTTTGTAATAATTTTTATGAGAAGTCCGCATTATGCTTATGATTATCCCAAAAAATTTGAAAAATACAAGCCTACAATAAGTTTAGATGACAAAAATATAGCTTTTGATAGTAAGTATATGAGTAAAAAATATAAAAAACAATTATTTAATAGATATAAAAATAGTATCTTATTTATAGATGATTTATTTAAAAAGATTACTGTGATACTAAAACCAGAATTAGATAAGAATAATTTAATTTTATTTTATACAGGAGACCATGGTGAGGAATTTTGGGAACATGGTAAATTTGGACATTTTAATACATCTTTTGTTAAAGAAAAAGTTGAAACGCCACTTTTATTTTGTTTACCGGAAATTGATAAAAAAAACTTCTTTCTTACATCAAGTATAGATTTTTTTCCAACAGTTATTGATTATTTAACAAATCAAAAGATTAAGGATATAAAAAAATATTTTGATGGTGTTTCACTTTTAGATGAAGTTAAATCAAATAACCGTTCTATAATTATTTCAACACATTCCATTGCCGGGACAAACAGCAAAATGGCATTAGTAAATAAATATGGTAAGCTTAATATAAAATATAGCTCTAAAAAAATATCTAAAGTTGCAAAATTTAGATATTATAACTTTCTTGATTTTAATGATAAAATAATTAAAGATAAAAAAAGAGTTAGGAAGTTATTAAATGACTTGAAGATATTTGAGTATGAATATACAAGGTTTATAAAATTTAAATAGAGATTATTTAATGAAATGGAAGGCAATAAGTAAATCTGATACAATCATTTATAAGGGGATTGGAATTTTAATGATTGTTGTACATAATTTCATGCATATATTTCCAAATATAAAGCAAAATGAGGACTTTTTCTGGCCAGGAAGATTTTATAATTATTTAAAATATATGTGGGCTCAACCACAAAATTCAATAGAATATAGCTTTTCTTTTTTTGGACATTTTGGAGTACAAATTTTTATTTTTTTAAGTGCTTATGGATTAACTAAAAAATATAAAAATACTAAAATAGAATATTCTGTTTTTATAAAAAATAGAGTTCTTAAGATTTATCCAATATTTTTATGGGCAATTTTATTTGCATATATAATAGTTGGGACATATTTTGGTGGACTTACAGGTTCTGTTGTATTATTTTTAAACACCGCAGATGCTGTTTTATTAAAGATACTTTTGCTCTCAAATTTTATACCTGGTTATACTTTTTTACCTATTGGACCATGGTGGTTTATTCCATTTATATTTCAATTTTATTTTATATTTCCATTTTTGTTTTATTGGTATAAAAGAAAAGGAAATTCAATATTAATTATTCTTTCACTAATTACAATAGGGTTTTCTTTTATCACACACACACATGTTGGAGGAGTTTCTTTTTATCAAAATATAATTGGACATTTCCCTGAGTTTGCCTTTGCAATATATATTGCAAATAATGATGAAAAAGGAATTAATTTTCCTAATTGGATAATATTTACTAGTGTTTTTATATTTATTCTTGGAAATTTTTATGAGTTTTTTTGGTATTTTAATCATTTAACAGTTATAATTATTTTTTTATCAGTATTAAATCTACTAAAAGATAAAATATATAAACTAAAACTAGTAAGTAATTTTCTTTATTTTGTTGGAAGTATCTCAATGGCTTTATTTTTGGTCAATGGATTTTTAAGAGCACCTTTTGTAACATGGGCTATGGAAATAAATAATCCATTAATAACTATACTTTTATCTTTACTTTCATTAATTATTGCTATCTTGGTTTCAATATTATTAACAAAAACAGAGAGTTATATGAGGAATAAAGTGGGTAAAAAAACTTTTATATTTGTATTTATAGTTATTTTATTAGCATCAATAAAGAAGTACTTAAATGTTTGAGAATGTAAATATCTTATTTTAGTATAAGCGTGGCTAATCTTTTTTTTTGCGCATAATAAGAAAAAATAATAAATTACTTGCAAAATAATAATTAAAGGAGTAAGTCTTTTATTTTAAGGAGTCATTATGATTACCAAAGAAGACGCTCTTAATTATCATTCTAAAGGAAGAAAGGGAAAAATTGAAGTTGTTTCAACAAAACCATTTCACACGGCAAAAGATTTAGCAATGGCTTATACCCCTGGAGTCGCGATTCCTTGTTTGGAAATAGAAAAAAACCCAGAAGATGCTTATAAATATACTGCAAAAGGTAATTTAGTTGCGGTTATCTCCAATGGTACTGCTGTTTTAGGCCTTGGTAATATTGGAGCATTAGCAGGAAAACCAGTAATGGAAGGAAAAGGTGTTTTATTTAAAAAATTTGCAGATGTTGATGTTTTTGATATAGAAGTAAAGCAAACAGATCCTGATAAATTTTGTGAAGTTGTAGAAGCTCTTGAACCTACATTTGGGGCAATAAATTTAGAGGATATAAAGGCTCCTGAATGTTTTTTAATTGAAGAAAGATTAAAAAAAACTATGAATATTCCAGTAATGCATGATGATCAGCATGGAACTGCAATTATTACAGGAGCAGCATTAATTAATGCTCTTGAAATTGTTAAAAAAGATATCAAAGATATAAAATTATTTGTAAGTGGAGCAGGGGCAGCCGCATGTGCTTGTACTAAAATGTATGTTCAACTTGGTGTAAACATAGATAATATTATAATGGCTGATATTAATGGTATTTTAACAAAAGATAGAACTGATTTGTCTATAGTAAATAAACAATTTGCTACAGATAAAAATATAAAAACCTTAGAAGAAGGAATAAAAGATGCAGATGTTTTTTTAGGACTTTCCGCAGGAGGAGTATTAAAGCCATATATGCTTAAGTCTATGGCAAAAGACCCTATAGTGTTTGCAATGGCTAATCCAAATCCCGAAATAACCTATAATGATGCAATTAATACAAGAGATGATGTTATTATTGCAACAGGAAGAAGCGATTATCCTAATCAGGTTAATAATGTTTTAGGTTTTCCTTTTATTTTTAGAGGAGCTTTAGATGTTAGAGCAACGAGTATTACTGAAGGAATGAAAATTGCTGCTGTAAAAGCTATTGCAAACTTGGCAAAAGAAGATGTTCCAGATGATGTTATTGAAGCTTATGGTGGAAAACATTTTAAATTTGGAAGAGAATATTTTATTCCTAAACCATTTGACCATAGAGTTTTATTATGGGTTGCTCCTGCTATTGCACAAGCTGCAATGGATGAAGGTGTTGCACAATTACATATTGACATTGATAAATACAAAGAAGAATTAGAGAGAAAGATATCTCCGGAAAAAGGGATAATGCGTTATATGATGAATAAAGCTAAAAATAATCCTAAAAAAATAGTATTTCCTGAAGCTAGAAATATAAAAGTATTAAGAGCCGTTCAACAAATAGTAGAAGAGGGTATTGCTGTTCCCATATTACTTGGTAATAAGGCTAAAATAAATAAACTTGCTGAAGAAAATGAGGTTAGGTTAGATGGAGTTGAAATAATAGATTATCTCCATTCAAAAATTTACGATAAATACTCAAACTTACTCTATGAACTAAGACAAAGACATGGTTACACTGAAGATGAAGCATATCATGCTCTTAAAAATCCAAATTACTTTGCAATGATGATGCTTAAAAATCATGATGTCGATGGAGTTATAACTGGACAAACTACAAGATATTCTGTTGCAATTAAGCCTGCACTAGAGGTAATTAAAACTAAAGAACATATTAATAAAGTTTCTGGAATGCATTTAGTTGTATCAAAAGATAAAATTAAATTTTTTACAGATACAACCGTTAATGTTAAACCTAATTCTGAAGATTTAGCAGATATTGCAATTTTAACAGCAGATACAGTAAAAAATAGTTTTGGTATTACTCCAAGAGTTGCGATGTTATCATTTTCAAATTTTGGCTCAATTAGAGCAGGGTCCATGAATAGGGCAAAAACTGCAGCTAAAATAGTAAAAGAATTAAGGCCTGACATTATGATAGATGGAGAAATGCAGGTAAATGTAGCTCTTTCTACAGAATTACTACAAAATAATTATAAATTCTCCTCTTTAAAAGAAGAAGCTAATATCTTAGTGTTTCCTAACTTATCAAGTGGAAATATTGCATATAAAATGATGGATACTCTAGGAAATGCTCAAGTAGTTGGACCTATCTTACTAGGAATGAATCAAGCTGTTAATGTCTTAGAGCAAAATAGTACAGTGGAATCAATTTTAAACCTTACTGCAATTACAGCCGTCCAAGCTCAAGGTGATTTATTAAATTAAGGGGTTATAATCTCCTACTTCCACTATTGTGGTTTTTTATAGTCTAAAAAATTAAAATAATATTTATTTATTTGATGTGATACAAGAGAAAAAATAATAAAAATGATATAATTATAAAAAATACTTATAATTTCTTTACAACTATAATTTTTAAATGCTAAAAATACATTGTTTTATTTTTTAATTTATTGTTTAGGAGTTTAGTTTATGATTACAAAAGAAGAAGCATTAGAATATCACTCGAGAGGTAGAAAAGGAAAAATTGAAGTTATTGCAACAAAACCATGTGATACAGCAGAGCAATTATCACTAGCTTATAGCCCTGGTGTTGCAATTCCATGTTTGGAAATTGAAAAGAACCCTGATGATATTTATAAATATACAGCAAAAGGTAATTTAGTTGGAGTAATCTCAAATGGTACTGCAGTTTTAGGCCTTGGAAATATTGGGGCAGGAGCAGGAAAACCTGTTATGGAAGGTAAGGGTGTTTTATTTAAAACTTTCGCAGATATTGATGTTTTTGATATTGAAGTTAATGAATTGGATGTTGATAAATTTTGTGAAACTGTTGAAAGATTAGAGCCAACATTTGGAGGAATAAATTTAGAGGATATTAAGGCTCCTGAATGTTTCTTAATAGAAGAAAGGCTTAAAAAAACAATGAATATACCGGTATTTCATGATGACCAGCATGGAACAGCAATTATAAGTGCAGCTGCTCTTATTAATGCATCTGAAATAGTAAAAAAAGATTTAAAAGATTTAAAAGTTGTTTTTAATGGGGCAGGGGCAAGTGCTATGGCTTGTGCAAAACTTCAAATGAGAATGGGAGTTGACCCTAAAAATGTTATTATGTGTGACTCAAAAGGGGTAATATATGAAGGTAGAATAGAAGGAATGAATGAATTTAAGGAGTTTTTTAAAGTTAAAACTGATGCAAGAACTCTTGAAGATGCAATAAAAGGAGCTGATGTTTTTATGGGGCTTAGCAAAGGTAATGTTTTATCAAAGGAAATGGTTAAAACTATGGCTAAAGACCCTATTATCTTTGCTATGGCAAATCCAGACCCCGAAATTACTTATCCTGATGCAAAAGATGCAAGGGAAGATGTTATTATGGCAACGGGAAGAAGTGATTATCCTAATCAGGTTAATAATGTTTTGGGTTTTCCTTTTATTTTCAGAGGTGCTTTAGATGTTAGAGCAACAAGTATTACAGAAGGAATGAAAGTTGCAGCGGCGAAAGCCTTAGCAAAACTTGCAAAAGAAGATGTACCAGATGATGTGATTGAAGCTTATGGTGGAAAATCTTTTAAATTTGGTAGAGAATACATTATACCTAAGCCATTTGATAGAAGAGTTTTGTTATGGGTTGCACCAGCTATTGCACAAGCAGCTATGGATGAAGGAGTTGCACAAAATAATATTGATATAAATAAATATAAAGAAGAATTAGAAAAGAAAATTTCACCTGAAAAGGGAATAATGCGTTACATTATGAATAAGGCAAAAAATAATCCTAGAAAAATTGTTTTTCCTGAAGGTGAAAATTTAAAAATATTAAGAGCAGTACAACAAATTGTTGAAGAAAGTGTTGCTTTTCCGGTGTTGCTTGGTAATAAGGCAAAAATAATTAAACTTGCTGAAGAAAACGAGGTTAAATTAGATGGAGTTGAAATAATAGATTATCTACATTCAGATAAATTTGATGTTTATGGAAATTCACTCTTTAAATTAAGACAAAGAAATGGATATACTAGAGCTGAAGCGTATCATAAATTAAGAACTCCTAATTACTTCGCAATGATGATGCTTACCCATGGTGATGTTGACGGTGTTATTACAGGTCAAACAGTAAGATATCCCGTAGCAATCAAACCAGCTCTTGAAATAATAAAAATGAAGGACGGAATTAATAAAGTTTCAGGAATGCATATGGTTGTTTTAAAAGATAAAATAAAATTTTTTACCGATACAACAGTTAATATTATGCCTGACGCTGAAGATTTAGCTGATATTGCAATTTTAACAGCAGATACAGTTAAAAATAGTTTCGGAATAATCCCAAGAGTTGCAATGCTTTCATTTTCAAACTTTGGTTCAATGCGAGCCAACTCAATGAACAGAGCAAAAAATGCCACAAGAATTGTCAAACAAAAAAGACCTGATATAATGATAGATGGTGAAATGCAAGCAAATATAGCTTTATCTCAGGAACTTTTAGATGGAGAATATAGTTTTTCATCTTTAAAAGAAGAAGCCAATATTTTAGTGTTTCCTAATTTATCAAGTGGTAATATTGCATATAAAATGATGGACACATTCGGACAAGCTCAAGTTGTAGGTCCGATGTTACTTGGAATGAGAAAAGCTGTTAATGTTTTGGAACAAAACTCAAATGTTGAATCAATTTTAAACCTTACTGCAATAACTGTTGTACAAGCACAGGGTGGATTGAGCTAGTATTTCTTTCCCCTTACAAGATTAATAATAGTAAAACTAACAGTAGAACTCATCATAAGCCCAGAAATTAATAAAGTTAAAGAATTATCATAATAAAAACCTATTTCTATCGTAATTATGGAGCTTACTCCAATAAATAATTGTATAAAAGCTAATTTTAATTGCTTGTTTGATAGCATCTTTTTAAAACCTTCTTGTAGCTCTTGTGTTGAATTGTTTTTTTGTATTGTTGGGTAAATAGCATAAATCATACCTATAAATGAAAGAGTTATCCATCCTAAAAGAGCTGCATGAGTATGAGACTTATATATCCACATATTTATATCTGCTAATCTTGAGCCATATTCTCTACCTTGTAAGTAGTAAATATTCATAACTCCAAAAACTCCTGTTAAGAGCAGTAAGCTTACTCCTGAAATTAAGAATAAAAATGTTGGATGTTTAAATTTTTCTTTATAAAATTTAATTAAAAACTTTAGTATAATTAAAAATATAATTAAAACTCCAAGTATTAAAATATTGCTAGAAATCATCATACCTAAATATAAATCCATTAATATTAGTACTAAGAATAATAATACTCCTCCAACAAAAGTATAAAACCAATAATCAAAGAACTTTTTCACTATTCCTTTTTTATTATTTTGTATACTATATGAATAAATAAAACCCATAGTTGAAATTGATAAAGGAAATGACGAACCTAAAAAGTATGTTGACTCAGTAATAAAGAATGGTATTAGTGATAAATCAGGAAATTGTTCCTTTAAACCTAAAACAAATAACCCTAATGCAGCATTTAGTAAAAATATTACATCAAAAATATAATATCTAGCTGAAATATCTTTCCAAATTTCAGAAATACTCAATACTTTAAATATTTCATATAGTGCATGAGAAGAAGAGGCCATTAGCATTAAAGCAACAACTATTTTAAGTACATTAATTTTAAATACGATAGCAAAAGTTATTAACACTAATGAAATTAAGATATTTATAATGTATAAAATTTTAGTTTTAGTGTTTATTTTAAGTTGTGGATAAATTGAATTTGTTAAATAACGATTTAATATTAGTATGGATAAATTTCCAAAACCAATAAAAAAAATGTATGGGTGTAATAAAAGCAGAATCTTGCTATTCAAATAGCTTCCCAAAGCTCCTAGGGTTATTGCAGTAGAGGCAATATAAACTGCTAGTATTACATAAATTTTAAATAATTTTTTTTCAGTTATCAAAACTCCTCCTATTTAACTACCTGAATATAACAAAAAAAATGAATAAATTAAACCAAATAATCAAGGCATAATAAAATCTAATATTATTTCGGAGTAAATATAATTTTATCAAACTTGAATATTTTTATAGTAAATGATAGTCTAATTTATATTTTGAGGTTCGATATGTATAAAATAACTCTATTTTTACTAGTATTTGTTAATATTAATGCGTTTTCAAAAGAAATTACCCAAAAAGATAAGGAATTAATCTTTAAAAAAGCTGATGATATTATGTTAAAAATAGCCACTTACGGCCAGAGAAAGCCAAATTTAACGGTAAAAAAGGCTTTAACTTCTAAGCAGGGTGTAAAATTATATCTAGATGTTGAATTAAAAAAACAATATAAAGGAAATCAGTTTTTAGCAGAAGAACAGGTTTTAAAACTTATGGGACTCATAAATCATGATATTGATTATGAAAAAGCAATAAAAAATGTTTTATCCAAAGAAGTAGCAGGATATTACAACCCTAAAAATAATACTATGTATATAGCAGATTGGCTCCCTTTGTCTCAACAGGAAATTGTGCTTGCACATGAATTATTTCATGCTGTTCAAAGGCAAAATTATCCAGCTATGGAAAAAATGATGGATGAAGATAATTCAAATTCAGATTCCAAACTTGCAATATCATCTATATTAGAAGGTGAAGCTACTGCTATTATGTTGGATTATGAAGGTGTTATAAAAAGAAAATCAAATATGTCATTTGATAAAATTCCTGCACTTGAATTCTTTTTTAATATGTCTATGGCAATGAACCCAAGTCAGTCTTTTAAAAAATACTCAAAATATCCTCAGATTATGATGGGAATAATGATATTTCCATATATTAAAGGTTTAATTTTTCTAAAGTATTTTAAGCAACATGGAGGCTGGAAAGCAATTGATAATGTTTACAAAAGACTCCCTCTCTCTACAGAACAAATTATACATGTAGATAAATATCTTGCAAATGAGAAGCCAATTATTATAACGCTAGATAATAAGGAAAATATTTTAAGTGGGTGCAAATATATTGATAAATCAATGTTTGGAGAGGCTTTCTTGTATACAATTTTTAAAAATGATATGCTCAATAAAACTAATATAGAAGATGCAGAAGGTTGGAATGGTGATAAAATTTTTATTTATAAATGTGATAATCAGTATTCTGCAGTTTTTATTTCAGAATGGGATACCCCAAAGGATGCCAAAGAATTTTTTAGAGCAATTAAGTATTTCTTTAAAGATTCTACTAGTGGCAAATTAATAAAAAATCAAAAAAGAATGTTTAAAATCAAAAAAGCAAAAAATAAGTACTATGTTGCTAAAATAAAGAATAAAAAAGTTGTTGTATTTTTAAATATCAATAAGGAGCTTCTTAAAAAATTACCAAATTTCTGAAATTACTGAGTAGTGCTTGACATATAGTAATATATATAATAATGTTGAATATAAATAGCTTTTAAATAGAGGGACTATGGATGTTGATAATATTTATTTAGACTTTTTTCGTAAAACTAGCAATGCTGTTCTTATTGTGAAGAATGATTCTGTTTATTATGCAAATCCGCCCCTACTTGAATTATTTGAATACACTGATGATGAAATTAGAGCTTTACATCCATCAGATTTGTCGCCTCTGCGTCAAGAAAATGGAAGATACTCTATTGTTGAATCAGATAGGATGATTTCAATCGCAATAAATGAAGGAAATAATATCTTTGAATGGAAACATAAGAAAAAAGATGGAACTATATTTCGGACAGAAATAATTCTTACTTCTATAGTAGAGGATGGTGATATTTATATTTTTGCTTTTATAAAAGATATAAGTAAGAGAAAGATTTATCAAAAAGAATTAAAAATGATTTTGGATGAACAAAATTTTTTAATCAGTAATATTGCTGATTTTATCTATAAAATAAATAAAAAAGGAGATATTACTTATGTTTCCAAATCAGTTATAAATTTAACCGGTTATACATCTGAAAATTGGAAAAAAAATAGTAATAGTTATTTAACAGATGCAAAGAGTAATGAAGTAATTAAATATAATAGAAAAAAAATCTTAAAAAATAAAATAAAAAATAAAAAATTTAATATAGAGATCTTAAATAAAAACGGTAATAAATTAATCCTTGAATTAGTAGAGTCATATTATAATAATAATTCTAAAGAAGAAATTATTGGAGTTGCTAAAGATATTACAGAAAGATATCAAAATGAAATGATTCTTTTAAAAAGTCAAAAAATGGAGTTAATATCAAGTCTCTCTTCTGGTCTAGTACACGAGATAAATAATAGTCTTTCTATTATATTAGGTAATACGGAACTATTAAATAAAAAACTGATAAAAGAAAAAGAATTGGTAATGGAGAATATCTCTAATATTAAAACAGCAACCCAAAAGGCTAATGAAACATTAAATCATCTGCTTACAATTTCAAATAAGCAAACTAACTCTTTTAAGAAAATAGATTTAAATGAATTAATTATGGATGTTTTCTCGATACTTAGAAATAGTTTTGTTAAATCCGTAGATTTAAATTTAAGAATAATAGAACAAGAAGCTATCGTAAATGGAGATTTATCACAGTTACAGCATATGTTACTAAATATTTTGATAAACTCCTATCAGGCTATTTTAAATAAAGGAAGTTTTCATGGGAGTATTAATTTAGAAATGAGTAAAACTCAAAAAGAAAACACAAACTACTGGAAGATAGAAATAACAGATAATGGAGTAGGTATCCCTCCTAATATCATACCTTTGATTTTTGATTCATTTTTTTCAACTAAAGAAAATAGTAATGATTTAGGCTTAGGGCTAACTTCAAGCAAAAATATACTAGAGACCCATAATGGATTTCTTGAAGTAGAATCAGAAGAAAACAAGGGTACAACCGTTAAAATCTTCATTCCTGTTGATAATTCTATTGTTCAGGAACAGGGTGAAACCAAAGAAGAACATACTGAAAACAAAACAATTTTAATAGTAGATGATGAACCACTTGTTTTGACAACAGCAAAAGCAATACTTGAAGAATTTGGACATACTGTATTAGCGTCACTAAGTGGAGATGAAGGAATTTATTTATATAAGAAGAATATTAATGATATTGCCTTAGTTATTCTAGATATGGACATGCCTAATAAATCAGGAAAAGATGTTTTTTATGATTTAAAAAAAATAAATAATGATGTTAAAGTTATAATATCATCAGGATATGAGAATGATGAAAGAATAAGAGATGTTCTTAAGAATGGTGCTAAAGAATTTATAGCCAAACCTTATGGAATATCAAGTTTTATTAGTAAAATAAATAATGTTTTGGCCAACTAATTATTTTTTAGTGCACTCATATACAATTGTTGTTTCAGGAATAAAAGAGCCCCAAAATGTAAAAATTGTTAACATTGCATCTGTAAATGTTGTTGTTACTTCTATTTTAACTGGTTTATTTACATCCGTAAGAAGAGATGATGTTAATACCTTCTTTTCTCCAAGATTCGCCAAGCCCCAAAAATAATACCAATCTCTTCTTTCTGCTGTTTTTACACATTTCATATCTGAAGTTGCAAGAATTACTGGTTTATCTGGAGCTGCTACAATTTTTTGAGAACTACAAGAAGAAAATATAAAAATAGACATTATTAAAATTAAAATATATTTCATTATAAACCTCATTTAGTAGTATTGCATTTATAGACATTGCTTGTTCTAATACTATAAAGACCAAGTAATGATATCACAGAAACAAATCCATCAACAAATGTAACTTCTGTTTCAACTCTAACGGTGTCACCATTTTTATATAATGTTTCAGGTCCTTCTCCAATTTGAAGTAATCCCCAAAAAAGATAGTGACTTTTCTTATAATCAACATATTTACAACCATCTGTATTTTCTGTTAAGTAAACTTTTGTATTTGGTTTAGCAACGATAGTTTGTTTAACACAAGAAGTGGCAAATGTAATTATTAACATAATAATTATTCCATGAATTAATTTCATATAACCTCCAACATAATAAATTTACTCTAACACTTTAAAATATATAATGTCAAAAATTTTGTTTTTTTTGCTTAAGATAACTTGAATTAATAAAAAAATGGATAAAAAAACTTGACTTGACTTTTTATTTATGTATAATCACTAGGCTTATAGAGTTTTGGGAGTACAAAATGAAAACCTTCTATGCTAAAAACGAAAATATAGAAAGAAAATGGTATGTGGTAGACTTAAAAGATAGAACTTTAGGTCATGTTTCAGTTGAAATTGCAAATATATTAAGAGGTAAGAATAAGCCTACTTATACACCTGGTGTTGATACTGGTGATTTTGTTATTGTGATTAATGCTGATAAAATTAAATTAAGTGGTAATAAATGGAATAATAAGAAATATTACTTCCATTCAAAATATGTTGGACATATGAAAACATTTACTGCTACAGAGTTAATTAACAGAAGACCTGAGCTAATGGTAAGAAAAGCTATTACAGGAATGTTGCCTAAGAATAAATTATCAAGAAAGGTTTTAAAGAAACTTAAAATTTATGCTTCAGAAACTCATCCACATGTAGCTCAAAACCCAGAAGTTCTTGAGTTAAATACAAAATAAGGGAGTAGATAATGTCTGAAAGATTGTTCACTACAGGAAAAAGAAAGTCTTCAATAGCTCGTATTATCATGACTAAAGGTAAGGGAGACATCGAAGTTAATGGAAGGAAATTGACTGATTATTTTACAAGAGATACTTCAATTCTTATTTTGAAGCAACCACTTGTGTTAACGAATCATGAAAATAGTTTTGATATTAAAGTTAATGTTCAAGGTGGTGGTTTGACTGGTCAAGCTGATGCGATTAAACATGCAATAACAAAAGCTTTACTTGCATATGATAAAGAATTAAGGGCTACTCTTAAAGATGCTGGCTTTATTACTCGTGATGCTAGAATTAAAGAAAGAAAGAAACCAGGGCAACCAAAAGCTCGTAAAAAATTCCAATTTTCAAAGCGTTAAGATTTACTTCTTACACTCTGTTCAAAATTTGGGTTTCCTTAAAGCCTATTAATTATAGCTTTTATGCTATGTCTATATGTGGTTAAAGAAACTATATTTTTAGTTATTGTAAAACCTAGTGTCTAGTATCTTCAATAAATTTATGTTTTGATTGTTATCAATACAATAATAGTTGTTTATTTTGTCTTTTTGGTCACATAAGATTTTTAAAAGAAAATTTTTTGACATATAATCATTTATAGGTTATCTTTGTTTATCTATTGAGGTAAATATGAGTGATATAGGGAAAATGCTAAGTGAAATTGATAATCTTAAGAATAAACTAGATAAGAAATACTCTAAGAAGATAACTATAATGTTTACTGATATTAAAGACTCTACTGTATATTTTGAAAAACATGGAGATATGAGTGGGCGAATGATGGTTGAAAAACATAACACACTACTATTTCCTATTGTAAGTAAATATGGTGGAGTTGTAATTAAAACAATTGGTGATGCGATTATGGCTAAATATGATTTTGCCGTAAATGGAGTTAAGGCTGCAATTGAAATGCAAAGAACTCTTAAAGAGTACAATAAAACTGCAAGAGATAAAATTAGAATTAGGATTGGTTTACATACAGGCAAGGCAATTGTTGAAGAAAATGATGTATTTGGTGATTCTGTTAACTTAGCTGCTAGAATTGAAGCTGGAACAAAAGCTGAATTTATAACAATTTCTAAAAATACATTAGAAGAAATTTCTGCATATAAAAACATTAAAGTTATACCATTAGGTGTTGTTAAATACAAAGGAAAAGAAGAAGAGATTGAAACTTATTCTGTTTTATGGGATAGTTCAATTTTAGAAAAAAGAGTTAGAGGTGAAAATACCTGGTTACACGATAGCCTACTGATAAAAGTAACTCTTGAAAGCAATAAAATTAAAGTAAGATACAGATACTATTTAAATGAAAATAAAAAAGAAGAAATTTTTGAAAATATTGATAAAAGATTAATGTCTAAATTTTTAGAATATTTAGAACAACTTCGTTCATCAACACTACAAAAAAATTCTACAAAATTTGATTTTGAAAATTTTAAAAAGGAAAGTCAAAAAATATATAAAGAATTATTTTCAAGTAGTATTAATGAAATTTTTAATAAATCAGACTTGAAATATTTAGTTATAGATACAGATAGAAATTTTTCTTTTTTGCCTTTTGGTCTTTTACATGATGGAACAAATTTTTTAGGGTTAAAATATCCAATTTTTAGGCTAATAGACCATTTCAATAAAGTAGATGCTCAATATACATATTTTACATTTTTAGATTATACTCTTGATGAAGAGATAGAACAAGAGCATGAGTTTTCAATTATAAATAGCATATTTAAAGAAAATAATCTTGAATTATATGCTCCTAAAAAAGAATATGCTAAATTAGATGATTTAATAAAAACATTAAATAGTATAGGGAAAAAATCAACTCATTTGCATTTTGCTTTTCATAATTTATTTTCAATAAATTTTGATGATATAAAATTTAAGAATACCTCAATACAGTATAGAGATATAATAAAATCAAACTATAAATTAAGGTATATAATTGCAAATTCATGCAAAACAATACCAATTTTAACAAAGTTCATAGGTAAAGATAATAATTTCTTATCATTTTTAAATGATGCAAATATAAAAATATATTTAGGTAATTTTTTTAATATTTATGATGAAGTTGGATTATATTTTAGTGAAATATTTTATAGTTATATGCTTAAAGGCTATAGTTATCCAGAAGCCTTGTTTAAGTCTAAACTAAAATTAAGAGATAAATATGGTGAAAAAAGTTTAATATGGGCATCTTATGCTATTTTTGCAGATTCTGTTGAAACAGTTCTTGAAGCTATGATTGAAAATATAATAAATGAGGCTAGAGAAACAGTCACTGAGTTAAAAGAGCCTGAAAAAATTCATAATAAAGAAAAAATCAGGGGGGGGGCTGAAGTAGTTATTGACTCTTCTGTTTCTCTAAATACGAGCAAGAGTATTAACAGATATTTATTTCTAGTAATTTTCCTGATTTTAATTTCTATAGTAGGTCTTTATATATTAAAACATAATGAAGGTGGTGGTGTAGGTGGAAAATTACCCATTACTATGGATAAAAAAGAAATAAATAAAGAATCTGATAAAGTAATTAGAGCTGAGCCACACAATAGTGTGGTTCAGAAAAACGGAGATAATAAAAATAATGAAAATAAGCTTCTAATGTATAAAGGAGTGCAACAAAGTGATGTTGTTAAGGATAATAATGTTGCAATAAAAAAGAATAATAATATAGCTGTAGATAAATCTTTAAATCGTTTGGTGGTTTTGTATTTTGATAATAATTCAAATAATAAGAAACTAAATCCTTTGAGAAAAGCTTTGGCAGATATGCTTATTGCTGATATTAGTGATATAAAAAATGTAAATGTTGTGGACAGGGAAAAACTTGAAGATATAATAAGAGAGTTAAATTTATCAAAAACCAAGTATATAAAGCGTTCATCGGCCCTTAAAATAGGAAGAATGCTTAGTGCTAAATATATTATGGTTGGTTCTTTTATAGACCCTCCAATAGAAGGATTACCATTGAGGATAGATGCTAAGATAATTGATGTTGAAACAAGTGAAATAAAATGGGCAAAGGGTGTTACGGGTGATAAAAGGAAACTATATAAAATGAAAGATAAATTGATGGAAAAATTTAGAAAAAGTAAATTTTTAAAGGGGTTAAAATAAAACCTAACTAAAATTAATCGGGTTCAATAATTAGTAGCGAAAAGCAGAGTATTTTAATTGATTTTATGTATAAAAAGTAAAATATTATGAACTTTTTTATTTAAAAACTGTTCAATTGAGTTTTATTTTAAATAATGCTATAATTTTATGCTAATTTTGGAGGAATTAAAAAATAGAGTTTGATATGTACTCCGTTTTTTAGGCAGATTAAATAGGATACACATCATAGTAAACTGGGATTATAATGGCAAAAGATATAAACAAAAAACAATTCGATGAAACAACAAAGCTAAAACTAGATATATTCGGAGAATGTTTTGAAGAATGGCTACCAGTTTTTATTCATGATAGATACACTTCAGATATTTATATTTTTGACTTTTTTGCAGGAAGTGGTAAAGATATTGAAGATAACTTAGGAAGTCCTTTGATACTTCTAGATAAAGCTAAAGGAAACAAACTCCAATATTGTTCAAATACAAAAAAAGAAATAAATTTCATATTTAATGAAGCTAAACCTAGAAAAAGTAAAAAACTTGAAGAAAATGTAATAAATTATATTGAAGAATGTAAAAGTAAAAATAATTGTGAGACATGTTCATATAATTATGAAATTAAAAACTTTGAATTTAAAGATATTTTAAATGATGCAAATATAAAATCTATTTTAAAAAATAAAGAATTTGGAAAATTTGTTATTTTAGACCAATATGGTTTTAAAGAGGTAGATGATGATATATTTAGGCAATTAATATCTTTTCCTAAAGCTGATTTTATATTTTTTATTACATCTTCATCTATAAATAGATTTAAAAAACATCCAAATATTATAAAATATATAGATACATCAAAAATTGAATTTGATGACCCTAAAGAAATACATAGAGCTGTAACAAAATATTTTAGAGACTTGATTCCTAAAGGTAAGGAGTATTATCTTCATAATTTTTCTATTAAGAAAGAAAATAGTGGTAATTATTATGGATTAATATTTGGTTCTAATCATACTTTAGGAATGGAAAAATTTCTAAAAGTTTGCTGGAAACATGATAAGCTTTCAGGTGAAGCAAACTATAATATTGATGATAACTTTGAAAAGGGGACTTTATTTTATGAAAAACAAAATATAAAAAAAGATCTTATAAGTAAAGAAATAGAAAATGAAATTTTATCAGGAAGTATAACTAGTAATATTGATGGTTTAAAGTATGCTATGCTAAAAGGTTGTGAACCAAAATTATTTACAGAAGTTGTTAAAAAACTTGAAAAAAACAATAAAATAGAAAGGCTTGGAGATAAAAACTATAGTTCTACAAATATACATAGAGTAAAAAAATATAAAATAGGGATAAAAGATGAAACATAAAATAGAATGGACAGAAAAAACATGGAATCCTTCAGCAGGTTGTACTAAAATGAGCTCTGGTTGTGAAAATTGTTATGCAGAGGTAATGGCGAATAGATTACAAGCTATGAGTGTAAAGGGGTATGAAAATGGCTTTGAATTCAATATTGTTCCTGATAGATTAAATGACCCTTTAAAAAGAAAAAAACCAACTGTTTATTTCGTTAATTCAATGAGTGATATATTTCATAAAGAAATGCCTCTTGATTATTTAAATAAAATTTTTGATATTATTGAAAAAACTCCTCAACATACATATCAAATTTTAACTAAAAGAGCAGATAGAATGTTTGAGTATTTTGAAAATAAAAAAATAGCAAAAAATATATGGCTTGGTGTTACTGTTGAAAATAAAAAGGATGGAATACCAAGAATAGATAAATTAAGAAATCTTAAAGCTAGTGTATTATTTCTCTCTGTTGAACCATTACTTGAAGATTTAGGTAAGATAAACTTAAAAAATATTAACTGGGTTATTGTTGGTGGAGAGAGCGGGCATAAAGCTAGGCCAATGGACGAAACTTGGGTATTAAATATTAAAGAACAATGTAAAGCTAGTAATGTTGCATTTTTCTTTAAACAATGGGGAACTTGGGGAGCTGATAAAGTAAAAAGAAACAAAAAAGATAATGGAAAAGTATTAAAAGGTAAGATTTGGCAAGAATATCCTGAATTTATAAAAAAACAATATACAATATAAGGATTAATCATGAGTGAAATAAGAGCAGGTTTAATTGAGTCTAAATTAAAAATATATGTTTTTTTGGGGGGGGGAGAAAATGATACAAAATAAAAAAACAAAAAAATATCAATTGAATCTATCAATGTCAGCTTTAATAGATCAAGAAAAATATGAAAAATGGCTTAAAAATAAGGCAAGAACTCATTTAAAGCGTGACAAAAAACGAGGAAACATAAGTTCAACATATGAGTCATATAGAGTTGCAATACATGAAGCTGTTATTAATTCAAATGGTAAAGACGCTTATACTGGTGAAAATTTAGATTGGTCTTTGATAAATGAATATAATAATAAGGATTCTAAAAAATATGGAAGAGATTATAAAAAGAGGTTTGCTCTATTACCAACTATTGATCATGTTGGAGATGGAAAGGGGAAAGCTAATTTTAAGATTTGTTCTTGGCGGACAAATGATGCGAAAAATGATTTATCCTATGAAATATTTTTAGAATTATGTAATAAAATTGTAAATTATTCAAAGAATTAAAGTAATTAAGAGGAGAATATTAAATGAAGCATTATTTGAAAATGATGAACTAAGTATTCTGTATAAAAACTATATAATAAAAGTTATATAGTTTTTAATTAAGAAAAGGAGGTTAAAATAAAACCTAATACTTTCGGAAACAGATTTAAAATAACAACTTTTGGAGAAAGCCATTCTGTTGCAATGGGTGTTTTAATAGAAGGTATTAAGCCTAATGTTAAAATAAGTATTAGTGATATTCAAAATTTACTTGATAAAAGGAAGCCAAAGGGAAAATTAACAACTAAAAGAAAAGAAAATGATGAGCTTGTAATTTTATCAGGTGTTTTTGAAGGAAAAACACTTGGAAGTCCTATTGTTGCTATTGTTTATAATAAAGATGCTAAATCAAAGGATTATACCGATATTAAAGATGTGTTTAGGCCGTCTCATGCTGATTTTACATTTTTTAAAAAGTATGGAATAAGAGATTATCGTGGTGGTGGTAGAAGTAGTGGCCGTGAAACTGTGAGTAGGGTAATAGCAGGAGCTGTGGCAATTTCATTTTTAAGTGACAAGTACAATATAGAAATAATCTCAAAAATAACTCAAATTGGTCCTTTTAAAACTGATAAATGGGACAAAACTAGTGATAATCTTCCATTTGCCGATGAAACTCAACTTAAAGATATTGAAAAATATATTAATTCACTCCATGGGGATAGCATTGGAGCAATCATAGAATCCCGAATTGAAAATTTACCACTAGGCATAGGGGAACCCGTTTTTGAAAAATTAGAAGCGAATATTGCAAAAGCAGTTTTAAGTATTGGTGCAACCAAGGGGATAGAATTTGGAGATGGTTTTGATTTTGCAAATAAAAAGGGAAGTGAAGTAAATGACCAGATGGATAAAAGAGGTTTTTATCAAATCATTCAGGTGGAATACTGGGAGGAATATCAAATGGAGAAACGGTTGTATTTAGAACAGTGATAAAACCTACTCCATCAATATCGAAAGAACAAAAAACAGTTAATGAAAATAATCAAGAAGTAAAAATAAAGATAAATGGACGACATGACCCTTGTATTGCAATAAGGGTAATACCCGTAATAAACAGTATGGTTGCATTAAGTTTACTAGATTTAATAGGTGATAGCCGTTTAGTAGAACCAAAAGAGAAACTTGAAGTATTAAGAGATGATATCTCGGAAATAGATAAAAATATTTTTTTATTGCTTGATGAACGATTTAATATAGTAAAAAAAATTATAAAATATAAGAAAAAGAAAAATATAGCTATAGAAAATAAAAATATAGAACAAAATTTAATAAATAAAATACAAAAATTAGAACTAAAAAATTTAACAAATGACTTCATTAAAAAATTATATAATAAAATTTTTAATGAATCTAAAAGGATACAGAAAGATGATTAAAATACATATATTACTAATTTTAAGTTCTTTTTTTATGTTTTCATGTGATAAAACAATGAAAAAAGAAGAGAATAAAGAAATAATACCAGATAGAATACTAAAAAAATGTATAAAAAAGAATTTTAAAGGTAAATTAACAAAAAATAATTTACTTAAAGTAAAAAAATTTTCATGTACAGGAAAAGATGGATTAATAAAAAATTTTAAGGGAATTAAGTTATTAAAAAATGTCGAATATTTTAATATGAATAGCCAAAATTTAGTTGATTTGGATTTAGTTGAAAATATGGTTAAAATTAATAATTTAAACTTATCATATAACCATATTGTTGATATTTCAAAAATTAAAAAATTGCTCAAAATTAAAAAATTGAATTTAAAATATAATGAAATAAAAGATATTACTGCGTTTATCCATTTAAAGAATTTAGGGTATTTAAATATTGAATATAATATGATTAAAGATATTAGTCCACTAAGCAAAATGATAAATCTAACTAAAGTAGACTTAGAATATAATAGAATTAAAGAAATTCCTGATTTTAGTAATTTAAAAAAGTTATCGTGGCTTGATTTAACTACTAATGAGTTAAAAAAATTAGATAATTTAAAAACACTAGTAAATATTACATCTTTATACTTATCCGAAAACAAATTAAATAATATTCCTGATTTATCAGATTTGGCAAAACTTAAAACCCTAAATGTTCAATTTAATAATTTAAAAAATCTAGAATTTATAAAAAATAATATAAATCTAGAGCATTTAGATTTAGAAGCTAATAAATTTAAAGATATTTCATATTTAAGTAATTTTAAAAAACTTACATGGCTTGATTTGGATGATAATAATGTAGAAGAAATTACTCCTTTATTGAGTTTAGAAAAGCTAAAGAAGTTGTATGTTAAAAATAACTGTATTAAAGATTTTAAAAATTTAAAAATAAGGTATATAAAAGGAAAAAAAGAACAGAAAGACTGTGAATAATGATTTTGTTTATACTGTTTTCTTTAAAATATTTGATTTAAGGGTTTATATATCTTATTATCTTTATCAAGTTGTTAGGAGTTAAGTATGAAGAAATATAAAGTAAAAATTAAAGATTTAAGAAACTCATTTGATGAAAAAAATTTAAAGTTTAAAAATACATCTGAAATTGAACCACCTATAAGACCTTTTGGGCAACACAGAGCTATTGAAGCATTAAATTTTGGTTTGTCGGTTAAAAATAAAGCTTTTAATATTTATGTTACTGGCCCAACAGGAACAGGGAAAACATCAATTATTAAAAAAGTATTAAAAGAATTTGTTAAAGATAAAGAGGCAAGTAATGATATTTTATTTTTAAACTGTTTTGAAGACCCTTCAAAGCCTATTTCTATTGTTTTACCAAGGGGCGAAGGGCGTAAATTTAAGAAAGATATGGAAACTTTTATTAATGATATAAAAATTGAAGTTCCAAAAGCAATGAATAGTCCCCTTATAAATGAAAAGAAAATGAAAATAGTGGATAAATATCAAAAATTGGAATCCTCTATTTATCAGGAAATATCTACCTTTACTAAAGAAGTAGGATTTGCTCTTGAAAAAACGCAAGCAGGTATTGTTGCTAAGCCGGTCAATAGCGATGGTTCATTTATGACAGAAGAACAATTTACTGCACTTACTGAAGATGAAAAAAATGAAATTGGAGAGCGTCAAGCTAAAATTCAAAGTAAAATGGATGCTGCTGCTCAGCAAGAAACTAAAAATGAAAAAAACTTTAAAGAAGATATGTCTAAATTTGAAGATGCTGTTGTTGTTTCTGTAGTGAGTCCAATAATTGCATCAATTAAAAAGAACTATAAAAATAAAAAATTAACAAAGTATTTTAAAAATTTAAAAGAAAATTTAGCAAAACATAAACAAGTATTTTTATTTAAAGAAAAAGATGCCTCTAATGAGAAAGCACAAGCTTATTTAGAATATGTTTTTGCCCAATATAATGTTAATTTGTTTATTGATAGTTCAGAAACGACAAATGCCCCTATTGTTTTTGAAAGAAATCCAACATTTAATAATTTATTTGGTTGGATAGAACACGAAGAGAAGAATGGATATTTATCTACAAATTTTACTAAAATAAAACCTGGTTCTATCCATAAAGCAAATGGAGGTTATTTAGTTATTCAAGTACTTGATTTACTAAAAAATCAATTGGCTTATGATGAATTAAAGAGAACTTTAAGGAATAAAACATCAAAAGTTGGAGAGAATCCATTTGCAATGTATTCTCTTAAACCATTAAAAAAGCTTGAGCCAGAAGATATAGACTTAGATATTAAAGTTATTTTAATTGGTTCAAGTCAGTATTTTGCTATGCTTAATAGATATGATGAAGAATTTTCTAGATTATTTAAGGTGAAATCTGATTTTGACCATTTTGTTTGTAAAAATGAAGAAAACTTAGATCAATTTTTCAAGTTTTTAAAAATGAAAACAGAAGAAAAAGAAATTATGTCCTTAAATAAAGGTGCTGTAGCAGAGTTAATAGATTATAGTACTAAATTGGCAGGTCAACATAATAGATTAACCTCTCGTTTAAGCAAGCTTGAAGATATACTTTATGAAGCTAATTATATTGCTAAAACTAAGAATAAGCGTGTTATTTCAAGGGAAAATATTGAAGAAACTATTAAAAATAGAGATTTTCGTAATGGTAAATTTAAGCAATTAATTCATGATTCAATACATGAAGGAACTACTTTAATTAATATTAAAGGGGAGTCTGTTGGTGAAATTAATGGTTTAGCTGTTTATTCAATAGATGATTTTTCTTTTGGTATTGCAAGTAAGATAACTGCAAGATCTTATGCAGGAAAGCGGGGGGTTATAAATATAGAAAGAGATGCTAAATTGAGTGGTAAAATTCATGATAAAGGAATAGGAGTTTTATCCGGGTATCTATCTGGTTTATTTAGGGATATTACTCCATTGAGTTTGTCTGTATCTATTTCATTTGAACAAAATTATGGTGGAGTAGATGGTGATAGTGCTTCCTCTACTGAAACTTATGCTATTTTATCTTCATTATCTGGTTATCCTATTAAACAAAGTATTGCCGTTACTGGTTCAGTAAATCAAATGGGATTTATTCAACCGATTGGGGGGGTGAATAATAAAATAGAAGGATTTTTTGCAATTTGTCAACATGGGGGATTAACAGGAGAGCAGGGCGTTATCATTCCTATTCAAAATGTTAAAAACCTGATGTTAAGTAAAGAAGTTGTGGAAGCTGTTAAAAATGATGAGTTTCATATTTATGCTGTTTCAAGAATAGAAGAAGGAATAGAGATTTTAACTGGTAAGAAATTTGGTAAAGAGCTTAAAGATGGTGGATATACTAAAAACTCAATTCTGGATAAGGCTTATAAAACTCTCATGAAATTTGTAATTCAATCTTCAGATCAAGTAAAAACAGCAAAAAAAGCACTTGGTATTAAAGATGATGAAGAAAAAGAAGGGGATAAAAAAGAAAAAGTTGAAAAAAAACCTAAAAAAGAAAAGAAGCCCAAAAAATCCAAGAAATAATAAAATGTAGGAATAAGTTGATAACTTGTCTTGTAGAATTATTATTGTGAGGGATAGATTATTTGAATTAAGAGAGAATAGATATGAATAAAGTAGGTTTAATCGCAAATAACGAAGTGTTATTTAATAAAATAGTTAAGAAAATTGGAGAAGAAAATAAAAAACATATAGAAATAGAATTTTTAGATGATAATTTACTCCAAATTGAATCAGTATTGAAAAAAATAAGCTTATTAAATGATAAAAAAGTAGATTTCATAGCAATAGATAATATTGATTCCTTTTTGGAATTTGAAGATTTGCAAAGTAAAAGTCCCTTGCTAATATTGCACCCTATAGATACATTAGTTTTAAAACTAGGTGGAGAGTTAAATCAATTTCCATTATGGATATTAGAAAATAAATTAGCGAAAAGATTATTAGATTTACATGGATTTTCATATCAAGTTGCTGATAAACAAACAAAAGAAAATTTGTTAAAACTAAAAAATAAAAACTTAACAAAAGAGCAGATAGAAAATATAATCAAAAAAGAAGTTCAACGATACAAGCCTTATGGTGTGGATTCTATTGTTTTTACTCATGATTATAATACCTTAGGCATTAAACAAGTTGAAGAGCTAGATCTATACAAGATAGAAGACTCTTATGTAAGAGAAATTATTAATTTATTAAATAAATAGAGAGGAAGTGATGAAAACTAGAGATGCTGGAGTCCTTTTACATATCTCATCTTTACCTGGGAAGTGGTTTATTGGTGATATGGGAAGCGATGCATATGAATTCATAGATTTTTTGAATGAAAGTGGTTTAAAATATTGGCAGATTTTACCAACAGGTATTGTTGGAGCAGGAAATTCACCTTATCAATCAATTTCTGCGTTTGCCGGGAATCCTTTATTTATTAATATTCCCAAATTAGTAGAAATGGGTTTTTTACTAGAAAGTGACATAAGTAATGTCAAACTTAAAAAAACGGATAAATCTGATTTTCAAAAAGCTGAAGAATTAAAGCAGCCTTTTCTAAAAAAAGCATTTGAAAATTTTAAAAATATGGATGAAAGTAACAAATGGGATTGCTATCGATTTTGTGATAGTCAATCATATTGGATAGATGATTATGCTATCTTTAAGGCATTAAAAGATAAGTTTGATGGTAAACCATGGTATGAGTGGGAAGAAAATTTAAAGAATTATAACTATGATGAAATTGAAAATAAGCGAGCAGAGCTAGGAGAAGAGGTTTATTTAAATAAATTTATTCAATACTTATATTTTAAGCAGATAAAAGAGTTGAAAGATTATGCAAACAAAAAATCGGTTAAGTTAATTGGTGATATTCCTATATTTGTTTCTTATGATAGTGCAGATGTTTGGAGCAAATCATATTTATTCCATCTAGATGAAAATAAAGAAAGAACTGTTGTTGCGGGGGTTCCTCCTGATTATTTTTCAGAAACAGGTCAATTATGGGGAAATCCTCTTTATAATTGGAGCTCTATGAAATCTGATGACTATTTATGGTGGAGATTTAGGTTTGAGTCATTAATGTTACAAACAGACCTAATAAGGCTTGACCACTTTAGAGGTTTTGAAGCTTATTGGGAGGTTCCTGCTAGCGAAGAAACGGCAATAAATGGAAGATGGGTTGAAGGCCCCTCTTTTAATTTTTTTGAAATCTTGCAAAAATATTTTAATAAACTGCCTATAATTGCCGAAGATTTAGGGGTTATAACAGATGAAGTAGAAAACTTAAGAGATAGTTTCGGGTTTCCTGGAATGAAAATTTTACAATTTGCCTTTGGTGATAGCCCTCGAAATCCATTTTTATTACATAATCATACATATAATAGTATTGTCTATACCGGAACACATGATAACTCAACCACTTTGGGCTGGTATAAAGATGCTAAGAAGAATAATAAAAAAATAATAAGTGATTTAAAAAATTATTGTATTTTAGATGAGAAAGATCCTGCTTGGTCTATTATAGAAACAGTGCTTTCTTCTGTTGCTAAAACCGCAATAATACCAATGCAGGATTTTTTAAACTTAGATGATAATTCAAGAATGAATACCCCTGGAACACCAACTGGAAATTGGCTTTGGAAAATGGATAAACAAGCTGATAAAACTTTATCAAATAAAATATATAAATCTTTAGTTAAGTTTAATAGAATATAAAATTATTCTGGTAATATAACACCTAAAGAAACAACTCTTTTGGCAAGTTTACCAGTATGTTTTATTAAAAAATATGGATTTAGTCCTTCTGATTCTAATATTTCCCAAAATTCAAGCAAAAGCTCATCTCTTATTATTTCTTTTGATAAATAATAAGATTTTTCGGTAAAGTCATTTATTACTAGTAGTTGGAATAAATCTATTGCTTCATATCCAGGATACTCTTGTGAATATAGTCCTTCTGCAGGATGTGTTACTTCTGGAATATCTAAAAGTTCATAGTTTCCTATTCGGCCCTGATTAACTTTTTCTATTAAAATAGACTCAAATCCTTCAATTAAGTTATCAATTATCTCTTGGAATTTTATTTTGGAGTCATTGTAATACCTTTTCTTAGTTTCTTCTTGTTCTTCAAGGTAATTGGCTCTTTCTTGTTGTAAATCTTGAAATAAACTCATATATTATTTATTTTCCAATAAGAAATCTGTTGATGCATCCCATGATGATATTTTATTTTTATCATTTAGGGTGCCATAAACATGGAATAATCTTAGATTATTGTTTTCCATATCTTTAAATATTTCATTTTTAGCAGAAATTTTATCATAAAAATCAACAATAGAATCACCTAATTCTGTGATAATTGTGAGTCTATTGGATTGAGATAATTCATTATCTACTTGCTCAATTGTTTTTAATCCATAATTTTTAACATCTTTTAATTCTAAATCAAAACTTGATAAAACATAAATATCTGTTTTTAATTTTGGACTATCTTTAAATATTCTTAATGGAAATGCAGCACTATCTGCTTCAAGTGATAAATATATAGGTTGAACACTACCTTTTTTAGCAATAAAACCTTTTTTAGTAACATATTTTACTACAACAAAAGACCACGACCTATCAATATAATATTTATAGTCATTAAATGATAATTCATTATATCCATTTTTTTTGAGGTATTCGTTAACCTCATCAAAAGCTTTTTTGCCTAATTGAGCCGGTTTAAAAACATTTTGAACAACAACTTTAAATCTATTGTTAATTCTTCTCATTTTTCTAGGTAATTTTTTCTTTTTTTTCACATTTGGCATTTTTTCAGGTAATGTAGAATTGTACAAGTCTTTAAAAATGGTGTTTTTTTGTGTTTTCCAGGATGTTATTGTATTAGGAACAGGTAAAACAAACATAAACTCATCAGTTCTTTTTTTAGCTTTTTTAGATTTATTGTTTTTCTTTATTTTTAAATTATAATCAAAACCTACTACAAGTTCCATATTTCCAACAATATATAATTGAAATACTTTTAAGTCTTTTGTCTTAAAATCATATTCAAAATTACTTTTTAATAATGCTTTTCCAAAAATACTTGTGGTAAACATCAAAAGCATTGATAAAATAAAAAATTTCATTTTTCCTCCTATTATTAAAAAATTAAAACTCAATATAATGACTGTGTTAAAATAATTCTATTCATATTATTCTTGATAATAAATAAGTATTTTATCATGAACAAATAAAATTATATCATCTTTTTCATCATTATTCATATCTTCTATGTATATTTCCTTAGGTTCTTCAACACTAACATTATTTCGCCCTCTATATGAAATAGCATCAAAAACTTTAAACTTCATAATTGAATCTAGAGTATTTTTTTGTATTTTTAAAAAATTAATATTATGGTCTATTCCATCAATAGAAATTAATTTTTTACCATTGAAATTACCAACAGCAAGCATAGTTGAAATTGATTTAGTTTTATGTAATCTATAAGAAATTATATTTTTTAATTTATATCCTAAATTTTTATTGTCATATATAAAAATGGAATTTCTTCCTAAAATTACAAATTCTTTATTTTTATCATTATCAACATTCACAGATAATATATCATTTACTTCAACTCCTTTAATTAAAATTTCTTTTTTTATTTTTAAGGTTTTATTATTTAGTAAGTATAGTCTAGAGTTGCTCTTATCAAAAAAAACTATATCTTTTTGAGTGGTAAAAATATTAGAGCTTATTGGAATTGTTAAGTCAGAATTTGTAGTACTTCCATTAATTTGTGATATTATCTTTAATCCTTGTTTTTTATTATAAACAAAAGACCTTATTATTCCTTTATTCGTAACGATCACTTCATTTTTACCATCTTTATTTAAGTCTTTTACTTCTATTTGATTTTTATTGATGGATGTTAAAAATGATGATATATTCTTTACTTTAATTGTTAATGGTTCTAGTAAATATCCTTTACTGATAAATATTTTAGCTCCTAGATAAGGAATAGAGAAAATTATATCTTCTTTATTATCATTATTTATATCTGAAATTATAAAATCATCAAATGAAGCAGGTGAGTTGTTTATTTTTCTTGAATATATTTTAATTACTTTAAGATTTTTATCTATTTTTATTTTTTCTAAATAAAATTCACCATTTTTATTGCTAATCCAATAAAGATTATTTTTATATTTACTAACTCCCTCAATCTTATCTTTATTTATGATAAAATCAGGGTATTTCTTTTTTAAATTATAAACAAGCAAAGAGCTTTCTTTTTGAGAAAATGCGATTATTTTATTTTTTTTATTTATTTTATAAGAAATTAACTTAGAAATATCTTTTAATATAGGGTATTCTTTATAGTTTTTGAAACCAAGAGAACTTCCCTTGAAGAACATAATTGATGCTAACATTGAATCTGAAACAACTAAATCTTTTTGCTTATCATTATCAAAATCGTTAAATAGAATATTTTTATTACTACTTAAGGCTTCTGGGTTTAATGAATAAATTGATGGTTTAATATTTTCTTTCTTTTTGATTTTAGATATTTCATCAATAAAAATAATATGGGCACCACTTCTTGATGAAAGAAATTGAGCTTTTTTATTTTTTAAAATATTTTTAGTTGTTAGAAAATGAAAATTTGGATAATCAATTATATTATCAGGACCAATAGTATGATTTTTTAATTGAAACTTAACTCTGATTTGATTAATACCTCCAGATGTGACAAATAGTATATCATTAAGTTTATCTCCATTTAAATCATTTACTTCAATTCCAAGAGGAGTTTTTGAACTATAAGAATATTTTACAGGCATATCTAATTTATTTTTATTATTTTGATAAAATATATATAAATATTTTTTACCAAGTAAAATTAAGTCATTTTTTTTATCACTATTAATATCTTTAGCAACTAATGCATATTCTGAGTTTAAATAATCAGAAATTTTGAAGTATTGACCATCAATAAACTTTCTTTTAGTTTTTTGATATTTTATAAATAATTCACCTGTAGATGTTAAATAAATTAAATCTTTTAGTTTATTTAACCCTATATTTGCAACAGCCATAGAAGTAATAGTTTTTTCTGTTATAAATGGAAAGTTTTTATACTTAAAATTAAAAGAAAGTTTGTTAACATCTAATTCTTCTCGGTCTTTATAAAATTCTTTTTTAGACTTTTGTATTTCATTATTTTTTTGCTGGTAGTATATTGCAATAGATGCATCATTATTGTCAACAAAAATGATATCTTTTAGTTTGTCATTGTCTAAATCTATAAGTTTGAGTGAATGTAAATTTTTTTTAACTTTGTATATTTCAAAATTTTTAAAACCAATTTTATTATTATTTCCATATATTAAAGTTGATAATAATAAAAGCAATATTAGTTTATACATATTTTAACTCTTTATCTAAATGGATTATTGATTACAATTGTTTCTCTTCTGTCAGGTCCAACTGAAACTATTTCAATAGGTATTTCTAGCATAGATTCTAGAGCTTTTATGAATTTTTTTGCATTTTCAGGTAAATCTTCGTAAACTCTTATTGAATCTAAAGGTAATGAATTATCCCAAGCATCATAAGATTGATATATAGGCTCAACTTTGTTTAGTATTTCTATGTTGTTTGTAAAGGAATTAAGGTTTTCGCCTTCATATTTATAGGCAACTGCTACTTTTATTTTATCTAAACCAGATAATACATCAAGTTTAGTAATTGCCAATGATGTTAAACCATTAATTCTGATAGCATATTTTAATGCAACTAAGTCAAGCCAACCAACTCTTCTAGCCCGTCCTGTTGTTGCCCCTACTTCATGACCATTTTTAGCAATTAATTCACCTATTTCATCATGTAGTTCGGTAGGAAAGGGGCCTTCTCCTACTCTTGTTGTATAAGCCTTAAATACGCCCAAAACACTTGTTTGTGAATAAGTGGCGTGACCTGTTCCTATTATACCTCCACCAGATGTTGTATTTGATGATGTTACATAGGGGTAAGTACCATGGTCTATATCTAGTAGTGTGCCCTGGGCTCCTTCAAGAAGAATATTTTCTCCTTTTAATGTTGCATTATGAAGAGTTAGAGTAGTATCTTTTCCATATTCTGCAAAAAATTCTCTTAAAAAATCCGATTCTGCAACAATATCGTTATAATTTATTTTATCTTTGCCGAAATAATATTCAAATTGAAAATTATAGTAATCAATATTTCTTTTTAATAATTTATCAAATCTTTCTTTATTTAAAAAGTCTTGAAACCTAATGCCGCGTCTTGCAACTTTATCTTCGTAGGCAGGTCCAATACCCTTTTGAGTTGTACCTATTTTATTATTTCTTCTTTCTTCTCTGTATTTATCAATTAATTTGTGATAAGGAAGAATTAAGTGTGTATTATATGAAATTTGAAAATTATCTTTTGTTACTTTAATATTATTTTGGGAAAGATTATTAATTTCTTCACTTAATAATTTTAAATCAGTAACAACCCCATTTGCGATAAGAGAAACTACTTTGTTGTGTAATATACCTGATGGCATTAAATGTAAAACTGTTTTTTTGCCATCTACAATTAGTGTATGGCCTGCATTACCTCCACCTTGAAATCTAACAACAATATTTGTAAATTCTGTTAAAAAATCTATGATTTTTCCTTTTCCTTCATCACCCCATTGAACGCCCAAAACAATTAGTTGACTCATATAAAAAACTCCTAAAAAACGATACTAATATAGCATAAACCAATTAATAATGCACGATTTTTGTAAATAAAAAGTAGAGATATCTTAAAACTTTGATGAAAATATAATTTTAAAATCTTTAAAATTATATTATGAGTTAAATATTTGGAAAATATCAATATTTAATTGATTTAAATTTATGATATATTTTTATAAATTATGTAAGAGTAATCAAAAGTAAGTAGTAAGTTATTGTTGACTATCAAGCACATCATCTTCTATATATTCTCCATCACTATCTTTCCTTGTTTGAAAAACAATTGAACCTAAAAAATATTCGGCTTTACCATTTTGATTTCTTGCAAGAGTTATATCATCTAACAAGTCAGAAATTTGGTCTTTTTCCCAAACATAAGGTCTTTGATAATTCGGTATTTTATACCACCTTTCAAAAATTTGCTTAATTAATAACTTTTCACTTTCAATTTGGTTTGTCATATTATTTCCTTTTTAATTGGTGCCAACGGTTGGGCTATGCGTAGTGCGGGATTTTGAAATACCACACTTTCAATTTGCTACCAACTATGGTTAAATCTCTAACTTTCATATTTACAACTAATTGCGGCATGCACTATATTTTTTGTTAGGTGTTGTATTTTTTATTACAGTAAAGTTTTAACAATAAAAATATATTCCCGTTTTACATTTTGAGGGTACCATTAAATCAGGTTCTTTTAATGCACGTTCAATTAGAACTTTATCCATTGGAATATGCAATGTAGGAACATTATTCATTGAGTCCCTAAATATTGGTAAATTATCCCAAAGGTTTTCAATAGATTTTTTTATTGATTTACTTGTTTCTGTACAATTTGAAATATCACTTTTGTTTTTGTATTCAGTATAAATTACAATGACAGGTAATCCTTTTGTGTTTATTCCATAATCAATTTCTTCTCTTAATGCTCTTGAACTTTTTGTAATTGAACTCAAAAACAAAATTATGTTTTTAGATGCCCTTAGTCTTTCTCTTAATCTTGGTTTTAAAGTAAATTCCCAATCACTTCCATCTCTAACATTATAATTTTTCATATGAGAATCAACAAATGGAAAAGAAGAGTCTTTACCTTTCCACATTCTTAGTGTATTGTAATATACAAAGTCTTTTGCTATGTTAGCACCTAAATTAGTCTCCTTTAAAATTTTGATTTTATTTCGAATAAATTTATTTCATTTTTTACACTTTCGTGCAATACAATATTTATCTTGGTATTATAAGCATTATCTAAATTTGATAATTTTAGAGAGTTAAGTATTTGCTCTAAATAATCTTGAAGTGATAAATCATTACCAATTCTTGAAATTCCCGAACCCAATAATGGAATGCTAACATCTCTTTGCGCATAAATTCGATTTATTTCTTTCCATAAATTATCCAAACATAAGAGATATTCTCCTTTTGAAAGATATGCTCTGTTTTGATTGTCAAAGTGAGTAAATGCAGTTAAGAGATACTTATTTTCAACTTCTATTGTGGTTCCTAACTCATATTTCTTTTTTTTGCCTAATACTCTTGTATTATTAAGAGTATATGTTTTCCCATTTAAAGCACTTGATATTTGATTATCAAGATTACTAACTTCTGGATAATACTTTTTAATAAATTTTCCATTTAATGTATTTTCTGCTATTAAGACATTATCTACTATTGTGTCAAAATATTCGTTAAAAGGGATTAATTTTAAATCATTTGAATCAAATAGGTCTCCATAAAATATATTCACTCTTAACCCTTTGATGTTTAACTCGATAGATGTTAAGCGATTTGCTTTATACCATAGATATAGAAATACCAAAATCAATATTATTAGAAATACAATGCCTGCCTTTAATTTGTAATCATTGTTAATAGTAATAAAGATTGTCAAAAAACTTGTTAATATTCCAATCATCCCCAACACAGATAGGTAATTTTTCCATAATTTTCTATTTGTAAATTTTACTTTCATAAATTCAGATTTCATTTCTTTATATAACACCTAACGGTCGAGGCTATGAAGCGTGGCGGATTTTAAAACAATTAATATTCAATCTACTACAATGTTCATTAAATGTCCATAAGTTCAATTTTACTACCGCACCCGCCATGCTTTATGAGCCTTTGTTAGCAGCTTTTATTCTTCATTTTTTATTTCTTTTTAAACTGGTATTCCTTTTGATTTACGAACCAAATCTTTAATGAAATCTCTATTTTTTTTCAGGTCGTTTAAAGTTAGCTTTATTCTATACTTTCCGTATCTCTTGTTGTAACCCATTAGGTCTATACCTTTACTTTCAATTTCGTTTTCAAGTTCTTCTGATTTTTCAAGACGAATTTCCATTCGTGTAAAGATCTTTTTTGCTCTAAACAATATGAAGTTATCAGCTCTTCCATTTTGAGCAAGCCCAATATAAAACTTATTATATTTTAGTTGGTATCCAGGAATTACTTCTGTTATCAATTCAAGAGCTTCGTCAACAATTTTAACTGTTTTAGGCGTTCCTTTTTTTGTTTCCCAATAATTTCGGTCTGTCACTTCACTTATTTCTTCATCTTCATCAACAAGTCCAAGTGTCATTTCGTCAAGAACTTTATTAAAAGTCAAAAAATAATCATCACCATTTTTATATGCCGTCAATTGAATGGCAATTAGTGGAATATTCCCATTAAACAGTCCAATAACATTCAAAAATCGGCTGGTTATTTCTTCAGCTATTATCACTGCACAATGTTCATATTGAGGATACCTTTTTCTTTCGATATCCCAATATTCAATTGTCCGTATTATATGACTTTCATCTGTCTTGCCTAACTGGATTTCAACTTCATATCTTTTATTGATTTCAGAGTCTTGAAGTAAAACATCTAATCTACCTGCTCTAATTTGCTTACGCTCTTTATCTTTAAGAATAAGGTCACCAAGTCCAATAATTTCGGGGTTTTCTGCAATTATATCTTGCAACCAACTTTCAGTTAAAATTGGGTGATCCTTTAAGTTTACTTTCTCTGGTTGTATAAGATTTATTTTATTCATTGTCGGTTTCCTCCTTTAAATTGCTGCTAACGAATGTATAACCCCAATTGTGTTTATATCACTCATTTGGCTGTGCAAGCACAATTGTGTATATATTTCTTTTATCATAAACACCTTACCTCAAATATTTAGCAGTATATAACTTATTTAAAAAAAAATCAATAATTTTTTGATACTTAATAGATTTCAAATAAAAACTTGTGAATTATAAAATAACAAGTGTAGAAATCAAAAATACCGACTTAGAAAAGAAACACATAGAAGATAAGTTTTCTCGTTTAGATGTAAAGGCTATTACTAGTAATAATGAAGTGGTAAATATAGAAATACAACTCAAAGATGAAAAAAACATGATAAAACGGTCTTTATATTATTTGAGTAGAATGTACACTAATCAATTAAGCGAAGGAGAAAACTATAGAGAGTTACCTAGAACAGTAGCAATAAATATATT
>JAMOQH010000189.1 GCA_027064085.1 bacterium
AAGCTATTTTTCTATATGCTTTTTTTATTTCTACAGAATTTGCGTCTCTGTGTACACTTAATATTTCATAATAATCTTTTTTCTCGCTCATTTTTCCTCACAAAGCAAACCCAAATTAGAATATAACCATTTTTTTTTAAGTGTCAATATGTTTTTAAGTACAATTTGATATTTAAATGATAAGAATATATAAATTATTTAAAATACTGATACATTTTTTAAGTGATTATTTTATTGAATTATTACGAGAAAGAGATAATTTATTACTTGACATTTAGAAACTAATCGTTATCAATATTGATAATGATTAATCACATGGAGCTTTATGAAGAATGATATTTTAGTAAAACCTTTAACCATAAAGATAATAAGAGTTTTAACAAATAATGAGTTGACGATAAAAGAAATATCTAAGTATATTACTGAAATATCGAAACCATCTTTATATAGACATATAAAAAAAATGTATGAAAAAAATATTATAAAAGTAACAAGTGAAAGAATAATTAATGGTATTACAGAGAAAACATATACTTTTGCTATTGAAAATGGAATGTTAACTGAAAAAGAACTTAAAAATATGTCTGAAAGAGAGTATAAGATGTTGTTTACTCAATTTATCTCTTTATTAACTGGTGATTTTGAGGATAATTTTAAAAATTATGATTTAAATTATATAAAATATAATACTTCATTTTCACAAATGATGTTATATTTATCTAAAGAAGAAGAAAATAAGTTAAATATGGAATTAAAAAAAGTTTTCAACAAGTATGTAAATAATAAAGTTAATAAGAATAGGTATAAAAAGCTTGTCTCTTTTGTTTCTATGCCTAGTGAATAAGGAGGAATTATGAGGATTTTTTTATTAATATTATTGATGTCTCTTATGCAAATACAGAGTTTTGCATCTAAAAAGCAGGGCGTTGTTAAAAAAAGTAATAAAGGAGATAAGGTGGACTTTGTTTTGGGTAATTGGTTGGGAAATTTAAAGATTAATGAAAAAATTTATAAACAAACTCCTAAAAAGCCTTACCCTTATATTGAAGAAGAGATTACATTCAATAATGCAATAAAAGAAGCTCTTAATAAAGCTGGAAATAAAGAATATGAAATCATTACATTTAAAAACTTAAATCATTTATTTCAAACAGCAAAAACGGGTTTACCAAGTGAATATGGTAAATTAGATGAGATTATTAATGAAAAAGTGTTGAGTAAAATTATAAATTGGTTAAACAAGGAAATTAAATAGTTTATTTACTTAGGAGGTATTATGAACAGAATTATTATTAAAAATGATGTTGTTGAAATTGCTATTGACGGAATGGATATTTTATGGGCATTAAAAAAGAGTTTAGTGATTCCTAAAAGCTCTATTATTGATGTTTATATTAAACCTCGTGATATGAAATCAGCACCTCTTAGATTTCCTGGCACTTATGTGCCTAAAATAATACTTTCAGGTACATATTATGGTAAAAACAGAAAAGAATTTTGGAGTAGTCATTTTAAAAATGCTATAGTTTTTGAGTTAGATAATTTTAAATATAGTAGAGTAGTTGTAGATGTTGATAACCCTCAAGAGATTATAGATAAATTAAAGAAAGATTAATTTTAATTTTCTCCAAATCGCTACACTAGTCTTATGGGAATAACAGTATATTTATACATTCAAAGTGTTAAAATTTGTAAAAAAATAGATAATATTGTATCTTGTTATTAGGCGTTATCGGAGGATGTTATAAAAGCTATATTAGTTATACTATTATTTATGTTTTGTGCTACTTCTTGTAATAATAATGAAAAGAATAATTCAAGAATTAAGCAAATGGAGAATAAACTAAAAAAAAGTTATTTAACAATTAATACACTAGAAAAGAATATTAAAAGAAAAGAGAATAAAATACAATCTATTATGGATGAATTATCTGTCTGTAAACAATCAAAAATAAAATATATTAATGAAAATAGCAATAGTTATAAAGTTATTAATGAAAATGATAATGATAATTTAGTAAATAGTAATAATAATACTGTGCTAGTTCCTGATGCTAGATTGCAAAATAAGCCTAATGATAATCATGACAATAATAGTCTTGAAGAAAAAATGAAATTTATTTATCCTGATGATATTATTGGAGAATGTAAAAAAAGTGATATTCATAGAGTATTTCATAATTTAAGCCCATATTTTAAAAAATGTTTTAAAAGTAATAATATTAAAAAAGGGATAATAGGCTATTCTTGGATAATAAATGAGTCTGGAGATGTTCTAAAAGTCAATTTAACAAAAAATAATATTTTTAATAAAAATTTATCTGGTTGTTTAGAGGCTATTATAAAAAAAGGAAGATATAATTCGCCAAAATCTGGAATTTGTACAGTAACATATATATTCAAACTATAGGAGAACAGTGAAAAAAAAAGTTATAATTCAAATACTGTTACTGCTAATTTTTTCTGTTTCTATTTATGGAAATACTCTTTTTGAATCCTTTGGTAGTATTGGTCATGAAAATTCATTAAATTCTAGGGTGGCATTAAATGGAGCAAATGCTTCTTATTTTAATCCCGCTTTGATTCCTTTATTAAAAAATAGAACAGATGTATCATTTTTTATATTACATCAAAATTTAGATATAAGTTATAAAAAAAGACCTGATGGCTCTGATATAACAGAAAGAATTTATGATGCAAAACAAATGGAGCCTAACGGGACAACTAACCCCATTAAATATAAGCCATATCCAACAAACTATTTAAAAAAAAGAGGAAGTTTAAATCCTGACAATACTATGGCATATTTAAATATTGGAGTTAGCAAAGAACTAATAAAAGAAAAGTTATTTATGGGGGTAAATGCTTTGATTCCTGCTGGTTCTTTTATGATTATGGACCCTTATTTTGTGAATGAAAATGAACAATACTTTTCTAATTCATTGAGATTTCAATTATATGGAGATAGATTACAAAATGGTTCTTTTTCTTTTGCAGGAGCTTATTATTATAAAAAATTTCTTTCATTTGGTGTTGGTTTAACTATGTCTATAGCTTCAACAGCTGATACACAAATATATGTTGACGATGTTGTTGAGCAAAAATTAGATAAAATGAGGCCTTATGTTGTTGCTGATACTAACTTTATACCTCATTTAGCTATTTTATTAAAAACATCAAAAAACTTTTTTATAACATCAACTTTTCATTTTGAATATAAAAATTCTATAGATATTAAAACCAAAACTATGTTTTTTGATTATGAAAATAAAGATGGTAATAAATTTAATGAACAATCTGTTGGATTTACATATTATTATGAACCATTAAGGGCTTCACTTGGATTTAACTGGAAAGTTTTACCTGATTTTTTAACAATTATGTCTTCTGTTTTGTATTCCAAATGGTCAAGTTATACAAGTAGGGTAAACAAAATTCCCACACCTGTTCCTAGCCAAACAGGGCGAACAAACTATGTTGATAATAGTCAAATTGGTTTTGCATTTTCATGGGGAAAATTATTTGTATTTTCTTTTATGAAATTTAATTTATCTGCAAATTTTCAGTTACATTATTTGATTCCTAGGTCTGTAACAAAGAATTTAAATCAGAAATATGCTGTTGTTGATGAATTTCCTGATTCTGTTGATTCTAAAACAGGAGAATACATAGAGGATTCAAGAGGGTTTCAAAGTAATAATCCCGGATATCCCGGATTTAGAAGCAGTGGTTTAGTATTAGCAGGCGGATTAAATTTATCATTTGAATTATGATAAATTTAATCCGCCCGTAGTGGGGATAAGGCGTTGCCTTATCCTATTATAATAGGATAATATGATAGGGCGATAAATTTAATCCGCCCGTAGGGATAAGGCGTTGCCTTATCCTATTATAATATGATAATAGGATGATATGATGATATGATGATATGATATGATAATATGATATGATAATATGATAGGATAATATGATAGGGCGATAAATTTAATCCGCCCGTAGTGGGGATAAGGCGTTGCCTTATCCTATTATAATAGGATAATATGATAGGGCGATAAATTTAATCCGCCCGTAGGGATAAGGCGTTGCCTTATCCTATTATAATATGATAATAGGATGATATGATATGATAATATGATATGATGATATGATATGATATGATATGATAATATTATAGGGCGATAAATTTAATCCGCCCATAGTAGGGATAAGGCGTTGCCTTATCCTATTATAATATGATAATAGGATGATATGATAGGGCGAGTCACCGCCTCGCCCGTACGGGAGAAATATGAAATATGTAATTTTTATAGCTATGATTTTTATTTATGGCTGCCAGTTTGGTGGGCCAGATCCTAATGATGATAAAGGCGAATGCAGTGATGAATTTCCTATGGGAGTATGTGCTCCAGGTAAGCTTTGTCAGGCTGGAAAATGTTTTAAAAAAGATCCTGATTGCTCTAAAGGGTTTCCTAATGGTAAATGTTATGATGATAAAATTTGTTATATAGGAAAATGTGTAATTGATGCTAATGATTGCTCTATAGAGCACCCAGAAGGAATTTGTCAAGATGATAAAATTTGTATTAATGGCGAATGTAAGAAAGAAGTTTTTTTGTGTAGTAGTGAGCATTTAGATGGAGTTTGTGGTAGTGGAAAAATTTGTGTAAATGGAAATTGTGTGTTTGAAAGCAATAGATGCTCTATTAGTAATCCTAATGGAGTTTGTGATAGTGGTTATAGTTGTGTAAATGGAAACTGTAAAGCTGATAGTATTGATTTAGGTAGCTTTTCTAGTTTTACAGGTAAATGGGCTCAAAGGCAATTTTTACCTTCTGATAATAAATTTAGTGGAATAACAACAGCAACAAAAACATATAATTATTATATTTTTACCATGACTCAAAATGATGATAATACCATTACTGCAGTTGGTAAACTATGTGATATTCAAGTTGAAGTTGAAAATCCTATGGGTGGTACAGAATTTAGTGAGGCTTATATTAATGCTATGAGGCCAATAAATGTGGTTTATAGCTTTTCAGCTCAAAATAATAAAATTATTGTAAAATATCCAGAAGATATAGGAATAAATGGCGCTAATTTAGAAAATGATACAGATGATTTGCCCACAACTTCTGATGATGAGCGAGTTATAGACCAAGATAATGATTCAAATCCAGGAATGACTTTAAATATTTTAGTAATGGGTAGTAAAGTAGGTTTATATGTTGTTGATAGAGCTAAAAAAACACTTTCAGGAGAAATCTTAGATGATAATTCTTTTGGTGGAACGATAATTTGGAGTGAGGAGCAATCTGTTATAGGTGCAGATAATGAGGCATTTCATAAGCCTCTTGAAATAACTCCAAGTGAGGGAAGTTTTAAGAATGTAAGAGTTGATGATACTTGGGATTGTGAAAGATTAAAAAGTGAAGAGGACCGTTTGTTTGAATAGTAGCCGTGTAAAACACTGTTTAAATTTTTCTAATAAAATTTAGAACATTGTTTTACACGGTAAAAAGTAAAAGCATAGCTTTTCTTTTTTAATTATAATGTTGAATAAATAAGTTTTATTGTTCTCTAATGGAGGTAACAAGTGGAGAGTATAAATAAAATATTAATAGAAATAGCAAAAAAATCTATTTTAGATACTTTAAATAAAGATATTAAGCTAAATAGAGATGATTACTTAAAAAAATATCCAGAATTACAAGAAAAAAGAGCTTCTTTTGTAACTTTAAATAAAAATAATAAATTAAGGGGGTGTATAGGCTCTTTAACTCCACATCAAGCATTAATTGATGATATTATACACAACGCAAAAGCTGCCGCATTTGAAGATCCTAGGTTTAAAGCTGTTGGTTATAATGAATTTCAAAATATTGATATAGAAATTTCACTTTTAACTTATCCTAAAAAACTAGAATATATAGATATCGATGATTTAAAATCAAAAATTAGACCATATATTGATGGTGTAATATTAAAACATTCAATTTATAGAGCTACTTTTTTACCTCAAGTATGGGAACAATTGCCTACATTTGAACTTTTTTTTAAGTATTTATGTGAAAAATCAGGAATGAATGCGGATTGTTTAAAAAATCATCCGAATATAGAAGTATATCAGGTAGAGAAAATTATCTGATTATTTTTAATAACTCATTTTGGTAAAATATGAAGTATTATGATAAATTAGAAAATAACAAAATAAAATGTCTTTTATGCAATCATTACTGTAAATTAAAAGAAGGGCAAATTGGGCTTTGTGGTGTAAATAAAAATGTAAGCAATGAATTGAAAAATTTAGTTTATGGTTATCCTATTGCAATAAATATTGACCCTATTGAAAAGAAACCATTATATCATTTTTTACCTAATAGTAGAGCATTATCCATGGGAACTATTGGCTGTAACTTTAAATGTCCTTTTTGTCAAAATTGGAATATTTCACAAACTCATGATGAAATTTGTTTAGATGCCTTGTTTATTAATCAAAGACATAAAAGATTAATTGAAGGCTTTACTAGGGATAATTTTATTAGTCCTACTAAAATAGTAGAAATTGCTAAAAAAACTCAAGCTGAAAGTATTGCTTATACATATAATGAGCCTACAATTTTTTATCCTTATATCAAAAATATTGCTTTATTAGCTAAGGAAAATGGTTTTAAAAGTGTAATGGTAACCAATGGCTTCATGAGTAAAGAAATGATTAATGATATGTTGGGTGTGATAGATGCTTTAAATGTTGACTTAAAATCGTTTAATTCTAATTATTATAAAAAAGTTTTAGGAGGGAATTTAGATATTATTCTAGAAAATTTGATTTTAATGAAAAATCTTGGATTTTGGATAGAAATTACTACTCTTATTATTCCTACGGTAAATGATAGTGAGCAAGAATTAAGCCAAATTGCAAATTTTATTGCTAATAAATTAGGAAACTATGTTCCATGGCATATCTCTGCTTTTCATCCTGACTACAAAGAAAGAAATTTACCACGAACTCCTCTTAATACATTAAAAAGGGCATTTGAAATAGGTAAAAAAGCAGGATTAAAGTATGTTTATATGGGGAATATTGGATTAAAAGAACAAAGAAATTTCAATAAAGAGACAGAAGGGGTTTTTAAATGAGAAAATCTTATTTTAATGGAAGTTTTTATACTGATAATTGTAATGAATTAACAAATTTTTTTTCTAATAATAAATCTTTAATTAAAAATGAAAATATTAGAGCTATAGTTGTGCCTCATGCAGGATATTTTTATAGTGGAAATGTTGCAAAAGAAGTGTATAAATTAACAAATGGAGAGAAATATAAAAAAGTAGTAGTAGTTGGGCCAAGTCATCATATTTATTTTAAAGATGCTTCTATAGTTTTAGAAGAAAATTATGAAACTCCATGTGGTAATCTTGAAATTGATATTAATTATTCTTATGAATTAATAAAAAAACTTGATTTTTTGTCATATATAAAACAAGCTCACAAAGAACACTCAACAGAAGTTCAAATGCCTTTTATTAAGCATTATTTTAATAATACAAAAGTAATAGAAATAGTTTACGGAGATATAGCATATCAAAAAATAGTATTATTAATAAATGAAATATTGAAAGATAAAGATAACTTACTAGTTATTTCAACGGATTTAAGTCATTTTTATAATTTAAAAGAAGCAAATGAATTAGATAGTAATTGTATAAAAGCATTTAAAAATTTAGATATTGAAAATTTACAAAATTGTGAGGCATGTGGAAAATTAGGACTAAAAGCCTTAATTAAAGTAGCTAAAGAGCATAATTTAAGCTCAAAATTAATTGATTATAAAACTTCGGCTAATGCAAGTAATGACAAAACTAGGGTAGTTGGGTATATGAGTGGGATAGTATGTTAAAAATGTTTACATCTTTGTTTATAATAAGCTTAAGTTTATTTTCCTATCAAAGTAAAACAGTTTTTAATCATACTAATAAAAAAAATATAGTTTTATTAATAACTCCAAGGATAAAATTTAACTACAAAAAAGACAAGATTTTAAGATCTGTAATAAGAAAACTATGTAATTGTAAAGTAAAAACAGCCTTTTATAAATATGTAAATGAAAGAATGATTAAGAATATTTCTCCATTTGCAATAATTATAGGTGGGCAAAATACCCCCTGGAAAAATTACAAAGAAAAAAAATTATTAGGAATTAAAAATGTTATTTTACATAGTAAAATACCGATTTTGGGTATATGTGGAGGGCATCAGTTAATTGCTTCTGCATACAATGGTGAAATAGGATGGGTTAATGATAAATATACTAACAAAAAGACTTATAAAAACTGTAAACGCTTAAGAGGTTATATAAAGCTTGATATTTTTTTAAAAGATAAAATATTTAATGGTATTAAAGCTAATTCTAGATTTTTAACTATGCATTGTGAAGTAGTTAAAAAAGCTCCTCCTGATTTTACTGTTTTGGCTTCTTATAAAGGTTTTATTTATACCATAAAGCATAATAAAAAATTAACTTATGGTACCCAATTTCATCCTGAAGGCTCAAAAGCAGGGTGGATTATTTTAAAAAATTTTATTAAAATGGCAAAAAATAGATAATATTCCTGTTATTCTATTTATTCTATGATAATTCTTGTATTTATTCCTGTATTTATAAATTTATGAGTTATGTTAAACTTTAAGAATGGAAATCCTGATTTAAAATTATTACCATAACTTTTCTCATTATATTTTATGAATCTTGCCATATTTAAAAAATTAAATCATCCTAACTATTTTCATTAAATTGATGCAGTAATTCTAGAATAATATTGTAAAATATGGTAGAATACCTAAGCTTTTGAGGTTAGTAATGAGAAATGAAAATATAGACCCATTAATTAATGATAGAGTTTATGAAGAAACAATTAGGCCTAAAACTCTTGATGATTATATTGGGCAAAAAAAAGCGAAAGAAAATTTAAAGGTTTTTATAGAATCTGCCAAAATGAGAAGTGATGCACTTGACCATGTTTTATTATTTGGCCCTCCAGGACTTGGTAAAACTACTTTGGCAAATATTATTTCAAATGAATTAAATTCGGAATTTTATCAAACAAGTGGTCCTGCAATTCAAAAAAAAGGTGATTTAGCGGGTATTTTATCCCAAATAGAAACAAAGGGAGATATTTTATTTATAGATGAGATACATAGGCTTAATCCAGTAATTGAAGAAAATCTATATCCAGCTATGGAAGACTTTAAATATGACCTTATCATTGGAGAGGGGAGTGGAGCAAGAGGGATTTCTATAAGTTTAAGTCCCTTTACTTTAATTGGAGCAACTACAAAGAGTGGATTATTAACTTCTCCTCTTAGAGACCGTTTTGGCATAATAATTAGACTTGAATACTACGACACCGATGAACTTTTTACTATAGTAAAAAGAAGTGCAAATATAATTAATATGAAAATAGAAGACCAAGGTGCTTTTGAAATTGCAAGGCGTAGCCGTGGTACACCAAGAATTGCAAATAGATTATTAAAAAGGGTTAGAGATTTTGCACTTGTTAAAGGTAATGGAGTAATAGATAAAGAAATCGCAGATATTGCATTAAATGCACTAGAAATAGATAAAATTGGATTTGACTTTATGGATAGAGCTATTTTAAGTACTATTATTGATGATTTTAAAGGTGGTCCAGTAGGTTTAGAAACGATTTCAGCTGCAGTTGGTGAAGATAAAACTACAATTGAAGAAGTTTATGAGCCATACTTAATAAAAGAGGGCTTTTTATATAAAACTCCAAGGGGAAGAGTAGCAACAGAAAGGGCATTTAAGCACTTAAATAAAAATTTTTCTAGGTCTAATGCTAAGAAAGCATTGTTTTAAAAGATTATAATCTTGACATTATAGATTAATTAATTAAAATATAGTTTTTAGGAGTTATTATGGCTACAAAAGTTAAGAAAAAATCAAATTTTATAAGAGCAATCATTTTAAATGATATTAAAAATAATAAAAATAATGGAAGATTACAGTTTAGATTTCCTCCAGAACCAAATGGTTTCTTGCATATAGGACATGCTAAAGCTATTTGTTTAAATTTTGGTCTTGCTGAAGAATTCAGTGTTACATGTAATCTAAGAATGGATGATACTAATCCAGTTAAAGAAGATGCAAAATATATCAATGCAATTAAAGAAGATATTAAGTGGTTAGGTTTTAATTGGGGAGATAAATTATTTTATACCTCAAATTACTTTCAAACTCTTTATGAGTTTGCTATAAAATTAATAAAAAAAGATAAAGCATTTGTCTGTGAATTAACTGCTAATGAAATGAGAGAATATAGGGGAACTCTAACAGAAAAAGGAAAGAATAGTCCATATAGAAATCGCCCCATTGAAGAAAGCTTAAAAATTTTTCAAGAAATGAGAGAAGGTAAACACGAAGTTGGTAAGTATACTCTTAGAGCTAAAGTTGATATGGCCTCATCTAATTTGAATATGAGAGACCCAATTATTTATAGAATTACAAATACAAAACATCACAGAACTGGAGATGAGTGGCCTATTTATCCTATGTATGATTTTGCTCATCCTTTAAGTGATGCAATAGAGGGGATTACTCATTCTCTTTGTACTCTTGAGTTTCAAGATCACAGACCTATTTATGATTGGTTTGTTAAAGAAGTAGAAACCGAATATATTCCTAGGCAGATAGAATTTGCAAGGCTAGATTTAAATTACACTGTTATGAGTAAAAGAAAGTTAAAGCAACTTGTTGAACAAAATATAGTTGAAGGTTGGGATGACCCTAGACTACCAACTATTTCAGGTTTGAGAAGAAGAGGATATACCGCCGAAGCTATTAAGACTTTTGCAGAAATGATAGGAGTTGCTAAAAATAACTCAACAGTTGATATTGCATTATTAGAGTATTTCTTGAGAGAAGATTTAAATAAAAAATCTAAAAGAGTAATGGCTGTAATTGATCCTATTAAATTAATAATTGATAATTATCCTGAAAATAAAATAGAAGAATTTGAAATTGATAATAACCCGGAAGATAAATCTATGGGTACAAGAAAAGTTACATTTTCAAAAGAATTATACATTGATAGAGAAGATTTTAAAGAAGAGGCAACTAAAGATTTTTATAGATTAGCTATAGGTCAAGAAGTAAGATTTATGAAGGCTTATTATATTACTGCTACAAGTGTGAAAAAGGATGATGAAGGTAATATTCTTGAAATTCACGCGAATTATGATCCTGAAACTAGAGGTGGTTGGTTTAAAGGAATCAGAAAGGTTAAAGGTACTATTCATTGGGTTAATGCTTTAGATGCTATAGATTTAGAGGTAAATCTATATGATAATTTATTTAATGTTGAAAATCCAGGTAAAGAAACTGGTGATTTCTTAGATGATATAAATTATAATTCATTAACAAAAGTTGTTGCAAAATGTGAAAGCTCATTAAAAAATGCTAAAAAAGAAGAAAAGTTTCAATTTTTAAGAGTAGGCTATTTCAATGTTGACCATAAAGATTTTATTGAAGGAAATCCTGTTTTTAATAGAGCAGTTTCTTTAAAAAGTTCTTATAGGCCTAAATAAATCTTATAGCTTCAATTACCATAAATGGTATTTTCCACTTAAAATTTAACTAAAAAAATATTTAAATTTTTAATTATTTGTGAAATCTCCATTTGGTTTTTTATTTATAAAATATCATTAATGATATGATTGTATAAATTTTTATTGTGAAATAAAAATTCTTCTTGTGTCATTCCTGAACCAAGTGCAGTGGCCATATATTTTTCTAAGTTAAATAAATCAGAAGGCTTATGGGAGTCGGAGCTAATAATAAAATTAACATCAATATTCTTGCCTTTTGAGTAAACATAACCATTAGTTAATGAGTGTCCACCTCTCATTGTTAATTCTATCCATACATTGTTTTTTACTGCTAATTTTAACTCTGTATTACTTATGAAGCCTGGATGAGCTAAAAAATTAACTCTTGCTTCTATTGCTGCAATATTTGTACCTTTTATAACTGGTTCAATAGGGGTTTCACCATGAACACCTATCCATTTTATACCCATTTTTCTTGCATAATCAACAACTATTGAAATATTATCAGGCTGAACATGAGTAATTTCTATTCCTGGTATAAAAATTAATGGATAAAAATTTATATCTTTTAATTTTAATATTGTATCAATAACTTGCTTATAATTGCTTAAATCCACATGGTCTGTAATTGAGAAAATTGAATATTTAGCGACTTGTGCATACCTGATTAATTCGGTAGGTGTTGCAATTCCGTCACTCATAAAAGAATGAGAATGTAAGTCTATTATTTTTAGTTCATTCATAATTATTACTTAAAGTCTAGAATGCTGATTGCATTTCTTTTGCTTTTCTATTTTTATAAACAACTCTTTTATAATAAATTGTATCATGAGAGTAGTCTAAAAGTAATCCTGTATGTTTATTGATTAATCTCAAAACAGATAACATTGTTGTTTTTGCTTGTTTTTTTAAGTCTTCATTTGAAATAATAGAGACAATTAATGAGTTATTTATAATTAAGTTTAATTTTAGGGTATCAATAGTTGTTTTTTTATAAATAACATCAACTTTTTTATCTAGTTCAAACCTTAAATTATTCTCTTTTAATTCTTGAATAAGTGCAGATTTATATATGTGTTCTGGTAAACCTTGACCAAGCTCTCTATGTATTATTGAAGCCAATCCTACTACTTTATAAAATAATTCTCTTTCCATTAATTCTTTAGACATCTGAACCTCTACAGTTTATACCTATTGATACATTATTTAGAGCTGGTTGTCAATTAAAATTAATCTAATTTAAAAATTCCAATACTACCTATAGTTGTATTATTGTTATCATATATAAAAAAAGCATTTAGTTTAACATTTATCATATTATTAAACTTAGATTTTAGTTTTGTTGGATAGTCTTTAATTTTCCCATTATTTTTATATAATTCTTTTGCTATTTCCTTTGCGGTTTTAAGAGATGGATATAAGTCCCATATTTTTATTTCTTTTACTTCTTGGTTACTGTAACCAAGAGCTTGTTCTGCTCCTCCATTGAATAGAATAATATCTCCCTCTCTGTTAACTCCAATATAAGCTTCATTAGATAAATCTATTAAGTTTTCATAAAATTGAATAACATTATTTAATGAATGTATTTTTTTTTCTGTAATTTTGTTAGTTTCAAGTTGGTCATCAATTTGTACAAGGAATGTATTTTTTTGAAATCTACTGATATTAAATTTCAAGTTTTTCTCATCAATAAAGGGTAATTTTATAAAAGAATCAAACTCCATATATGAGTTTAGTTCAGTAAGTGAAGTTAGTTTTTCTTTAATAATATTTTTGTCTTTATCTGAAAAGATTGAAAAGAAATTCATTGTAAGTATTTTAAATTTATCATATTCAAGTATGTTTTCTACTTGTTTATTTATAAAATGTATATTTCCTCTAATGTCAACTAATAGCATTGGAATAGATGCTTTATCTACAAAATGTGAATAATGTTTCAGAGATTTTGCCATTTCTTGTTGTTTAACTTTAAATGAAGTTTTAATTTCCATTTCTTTACTAATCTTCTCAAGAATTTGTGCATTTTTTATAGCAATAGCTGTTGTATTTGTTATAATCATAGAATATTTTAATAAGTGATCATAAGTGTCGGAGCGTACTGTTGTAAATTTAATTGAAATAACTCCAAGTACTTCATTATGATAAATTATAGGTAAGATTAGAATAGATCTTATACCCTTATTTTTAATATGTTCAATATATGGAGATAATCTTTCATATTCCTGAATATTTTTAATATAAAGAGGTTTTCTAATTGAAATAGCCTCTTGTATTTCAGGATATTTATTTAAGTCTAAGGGGATGTTCATAAATTTTTTGGGGTCAGAATTTAAATCTGTAACAACTTCTAATATAGAATTATTAATTAAAATCATTGAAATATCATCTGCTCTAAAAATTTTAGATAACTTCATAACAACAGTTTTAAGCCTCGTTTTATAATTATAATGCGATGTAAAAACTGATGATAAGTCTAGTATTGTTATTTGTTCATTGATTAAATTTCTTAATCTATCTTGTAAGTCTTTAACATTTAGCCTAACTTTAACTCTAGTTACAATATCTTTTATATAAAAAGGTTTTATCATATAATCATCTAAATTATTTTTAAAATAAAATAATTCATAAACTTTTCTATCAAATATATATATAATAGGAATATTTGTTAAATTTAGGTATGACCTATACTCCAATGTAAATTTATTTAATTCTTTATCACTCTTTACTGAATATATCAATAAGTCACAATTTATTTTTTTTATATGATCTAAATTATCAATATAAAGAGAATTCATATCATTTGGCAGTGTTTTAAAAGTTTTATTAAATAAATCCTTACTACCTATAAAAACTATTTTACTCAAGAAACCTCATTTTATTTTGTTATTTGTGGATGAAGTTTAATTATTCCAGTGTCATCAATTAACACTTCAAAATAGATATCATCAACTTTAAATTTATTTTTCAATCTATTTTCAATTGTTAAAAGTCTTGCCTTAAACTCTTCTCTCTTAATGTGTTCATAAGGAAGTCCGTTATTCCTATGGGCTCTTATAAACATATCATAAACTTCATCATGGTGATTTTTATCTTTTTTCTTACTAGAAAAATCATCCTTTTTAAGTTCTGTTACAAACAGAGGATCATCCCAAGTATTTGTAACAACTTCTTTTTCTCCTGTTGTTTTTCTTATTAATCTTTTTATAGATCTTGCCAAACCTTCGGCTTCCCCAAATTCATTTGGAATAATATTGTATTCTTCTTCATCAAGAAATTTATTGGTTTCAATTTCTAAGTCGACATAAGGCTGTAGAAAACTTTTATTCATTATGTATATGATAATAATAACAAGTAAAAACATTGCAATCGCAAAAATTGGCAACCAGTATTTAATTTTAGTTACTGATGAAATCATTGTTTTAGATATTTTATGAACTATGATTATTCCTGAGACCTTAGGGCTATAGGATTTTAATGGAATAAATATACTCATATATTTACCTTTTTTAGTATTTATATCAAATATTTCAGAAATATCATTGTAAGATAATGTTTTTAACTCTTCTTTGTGATTGACAATATATTTATTTATTATATTTTTTAAATAAAAGTTATCAACATTTGTTGACAATACTTTATTGTTATTTACATACGCAATTTGTGAGTTTAATTTATTTGTTAAGAAATCAGCATCTCTTTTTGTTCTTTTTATTCCAACAAAAAGGCTTCCTAATACTTTACCATTTAGTTTAATTGGAACGCCGTAAACTTCATATAAGAAATTTTTTCTCATCCAAATATCAGAATCATTTTTTCCATTTTTAACAGTATTAATGAATTCTTTAGATGTTTGAAAATTAGATGTCATTTCTTTTACTTTTGATAGATGTTCTGAAATAAGATAGTAAAAGTTCATATTTAAAGTTTTTGTAAGAGAATCAAATCTATTTTTTAAGCTTACTACTGAGTTATCAATATCCGTATTTAAGGTTTTCAATTCTTCTTTTAGTTGTTCGAGTTTTTCTTTTTCCTGAATATTTGATTCACTAGTTTTCTTGTTTTGGGAATTTTTTATTTTATTATTTTCTGTTTTGTTGTCTTCCTTTAATTTTTTTATTTTTATTTCTAGCTCTTTTTTATCTTGATAATAATCATTTAAGTCATCAATATTTTCTGCAATTTTATTTGATAATGCCCATTCTTTTAATTGGGATTCATTTTTAATTTTATTTTTGTCTATTATTTCTTTTACTAAAAGAGCATTCTGAGTAATTTTATCGGTAACGAGATTATTTATATCTTTATTTACACTTATTGAATAAATATAATAAAAAGCATATATTGTAGCAAATATAATCACTAATATTGTTGTAGATAATTTAAATTTTACCATATTTATCTCCTAAAAATGTTTGTTTCTTGTATATCCAATAATAGAGCCATAAGCATTTGATTTATCTTTAAATGTTGATGTTCTAAATTTTAACTCTTGAAAATCAGAAAATCTTATATTATTTTTTACATAATTTTTAATAAAAGTCATTATAGTATTTGAGTGTTCAATAACACCTCCTCCAAAAACTATATATTCAGGATTTAAGGTTGTTATTAAGTCATTTGTTAATATTGACAGTGCTATTAAGGCTTCTTGAAATATAGAAAAGCCAGGTTCTTCTTTGTTTAAGTAATCGTGTTCTATATCTTTTACAGTAATTTCTTTATTATCATCAATGTTTTTAGCTTCTTTATAGATTCTAATTAAGTTTTTAGCTCCAGCATAAGCTTCATAACAGCCCCGTTTTCCACAACCACACAATAGGGTATCTTCTTTATATGTTAAGTGGCCAATTTCCATTGCTAGATTATGTTGTCCTCTTAGTAAATTACCATTTAGTATTGCTCCACCCCCAATACCTGTTCCTAAAAATATAAATAATTGAGAACTATTTAGAGGGAATATTGATGACTCTGCAATTGCCGCACAATTTACATCGTTATCTATGTAAGATGGTTTATTATAGCTTTTCATAAAGAAATCATGGAAATTAAAGTTTTTAATTGGCATATTAGGAGCGTTAACCAAGATACCTTTTTTATAATCAACTTGTCCTGCAATAGATAAACCAATAGCTTTTACTTTTTTAAATTCATCTTTTGTTGCAATTAAATCTATAATTTTAGATATTTCATTAAGTACAGTTTTTTTACTTTGAGTGTTATTTGGGATTCTTTTATAGTTCATAATATCATTGTCTTTTAATAATATTGCTTTTATTGCTGTTCCACCTACATCAATACCAATGTACATTTAGATCTCTCCTAAAATGACATATTATATTTCTTTTTATCGTGATTGTAAATATTTTTTTTCTTTTTTCTTTCTTTTAGCTGTTTCAACTACACTAAAGTGTATTTTACACAGAAAATTTAGCTTAAAATCTAAATTTTGATATTATTTTTTAATGTCTCCATATAATATTTAAAATGAATAAATTTTAAATGTTGTTATTTTATAATAATATGTTATATAATATACTTGTTTGAGGGGTTGATTTTAATGGATAAGAATTTTTTAATAATAAGTGATTTACACTTAGGTTATAGGGCAAAAGATTTATCTTTTAGTAATTATGAAAAAGAAATTTCTAAAATGGATGACCATTTTAATAAATTCATTAACTACTATACAACTAAATATCAAGATAAGGATTGGGAATTAATAATAAATGGTGATTTTATTGATTTTATTCAGATAAACTATAGAGTTGAGGCAAAGTGTTCTAGTGATTACAAACTTAGTTTGGATGATATTAAGTATGGTATGAATAATAAAGAAGCTCATATTGTGTGGAAATTAAAAAAAATTGCTAAAATTCATGATAAGATTTTTAAAGATATTGCTAATTTTATTAATGAAGGAAATTTTTTTGTTTTATTAAAAGGTAATCATGATGTAGAATTTTATTGGCCAAAAGTTAAGTTAGAATTAAAAAATATCTTATCGTCTTATATAACCTTTTCTTCTGAAAAAGAAAAAAAAGAATTTTTAAGTAGAATAAAAATTAAGGATTGGATTTACTATAAAGAGAGCCTTTTTTATATAGAGCATGGAAATCAATACGATGATTATACTTCTTTTAATCATTTTGTTACACCATTAAGTTCAATAAATCATAAAAAAATTGAAATGCCTTATTCTCATATTTCAATGAGATATTGGATTAATTTAACTAAAAACTTTGAAACTCATGATTTAGCAAATTGGACATTTAAAGATTTTTTAATATGGTTAAAAAGCGAAGGGATATTGGGGCTTATGATGCATGTTTTTTATTATTTTAGGGCCTTATCCATGATGTTAAAGAACATCAAGTTTGCTAGTAACTTTGATCCCTACCTATATCTAAAAGAGAGGTTTTACATAAAAAAAATATCTGAAATCTATAAAATAAATCCTAGAATATTGTTTGAAATCAATAATATGAAGAGACAACCTGTAGGAAATACTATTTATGGCGTTTTATCCTCATTTTATTTTGAGGGTTTTTTGATTTTGATAAGTTTTATTGTTTTTATTGTTTATTCAATTATTGTAGCTAGTTTTTTAAAGATATTTTTTGCTTTTATTATGTTTTTGATGTTATCAGTGATGTTTTATATTATATTTTCAGTAAACAGAGTAATTGATCCTGAAAATAAAGTATTTGATACAGCTAAAAGAATTTCGGGATTAATAAATGTGAAATATTATATTTTTGGTCATACACATCATCCTAAAACAGAAAAAATAAGTAAAAATAAATATTATCTAAATTCTGGTTCATGGATATTAAGAACTTCAAAAAATATACCAGGAGATTTTAATCAGAATTTATCACATATAGTAATTTTAGATAATAATGCGAAATTAAGACTTTGGAAATTAAAATATGATGAACCTATTGATTTTGAGGATTTTATAAAGGAAGGAGGAAAAATATGACATTTGAAGAATTAAAGGAAATGTGGATAGAAGAATTACTAGAAGAATATCCTGCTTCACAGGATTTTTTAGAAAAAAGAGATATTGTTTGTGTAAAATGTGGTGCCCCTGTTTGGGGGACTTTATATGAAAATGTGGCTAAAAAATATGTAACAGAGGAAGAAATTAAGAGCACAATCAAGGATTTACTTGTTCTTCTTAAGGGGTAGTGTTATTTTCTTATATCTCTATTCATAAAAAAAAGAAAATTTTGTAAATTACGGTCTTCTCTCTTTTCAAGTTTTTGGTATTTTTTCATAACATCTCTTATTTCTCTGTAAAAACTTTTTTTTTCTTCTAGATTCATATAATAAACATCTCTTAAAAAAACGATATCATTCAAAAACTCCTCTTCAGAAAGAGAATCTTTAGCCATTTCAAAATCATTAATTGCAGAATAAATAAATCTATAATAAAAAGAAGATAGTGATTCTTTATTACTTAAATTCTTTTTAGTAATTAATGAATTATTTCCATTAATTGTGTAAACATTTTGATTTAAACCATTAATAATATTTTTTTGGGATATAATTATCAATCCTTTTTCATGCATTTTGTTTATATGTTTATAAAGTGTACTTCTTGAAATATCTTTGATATAATTACCTATTTCCCTGATTGTTAATTCTTGTCCTCTTAGAAGTCTTAATACTTCAAGTGTTGGATATTTGTTAAAATGTTTACTTTCACTTATCCCCCAAATATCAATTATTTAGATAATAACAAAAAATGATGAAAAATAAAAGACAATTTGGCTTGACTTTTTTTATTTGTTATTAATTTGTATATTCTTTCCTAAGTACTTTTTGGTTGTTCATTCTACACTCCGGGAACTTATACAGAGTCTGTAATAAGGTAATATTTTAAATAAAAAGTTTTTAATTATTTAACCGCCAGATAGTTTTTTCCACAAGATATTTAATTTCAGATTCTTTAAGTAGTGGCTTTAATTCTTTAATAAATCTTTTGTCATTTGATATTTCTATTGCTTTCAGAGTTGATTCAATTGCTATTTTGTTTTGCATTTTTAAAAGTTTTTCATAAAGATTATAATTATTTTTATTATAGTTTTGAGCCAAAATAGGTAAAATAACAGAAATATAGTATTCATCTGATTTATATTCAAGTTTTTTATTTTTAAATAGGGTAATTATAAATTTTAATACTTTTTGATTGTTTAATTTGTTATTGTTTAATAGATACTTTGTTAAAAGTATTCTTATGTATAGATTTATTTTTAAATTATTCCAATTTTTTAATGAAAATCTTTCAATAAAGATATTCTTTTTGTTGTTTTCTAGTAAATTTCTTAAGAATTTTATAAATAAATCATTATTTTTTATTAGTATGTTCATATATTTTTGATTAAAGTAGATATTTGAGTATAAAACTAAGTTTTTATTGTTCTTTATTTTTTTAGATAAGATTTTTTTTATTTTTTTTATTTTTTGGTTATTTTTATCACTATACTTCAATAGTGTTAAAAATAATTTATTATTATTTAAATCAATAAGATTAATTAGCTCCATAGGAATTTTAATATTATTTAAAATTAAAGAATTTAAAAATGTAATTCTATTGCTTTTATTTATTTTTTCATGAATAGTAAGTAAATCGTTAGTTGAAAATATAAAGAATTTGGGAAGTAAAAATAGTATATTACTTAAAAGAACACTGTTCTTAAAATTATATAGTTTTTTTAAACACTGTTCTTTAAAGTTTTTTCTTTCTTTAGTATTTAATTCTATATCCAGTAAAGATGATGTAAAAAATATCTTTTCATCTTCTGAAACAGTTTTTATTAATATAATTGCATTGAAAAAACCTATTTTTGTAATGTTTTTTAAAGAAAAGATTCTTTGTATAACTAGAGAATTTTTTTGTTTTACTGCATTTGTTAATATTTTAAAAAGATATTTTCTGTCATTATTACTGAATATATTCTTTGATAAATAAGATAATGGTATAAAATAATATGGATTATATTTTATACCATTAATACTTTTAATATTTAAATTTTTTACAAGCTCAATTCTTTTCAAAAAAGGAAGCTTTATTTTTAATTCATTTCTCTTAAAATTTCTTGTTTTAACAATAGATAGTATTTTTTCTATTGTATCCTCTGTATCTGTTTTCTTAAAAAGTAATATTAAATCAATGTTATTTAGTTGCTTTATTTGATTATAAGATGGAAACTCTTTTGTTTTAAGTTCTGTTAATGTTAAATTACTAATATTATTTTGACTATAAAAGCCTATGTTTAGGAGTAAAATAAAAATAAACATATTAGTTTAAAAGTTTTTGTTCATCACTAATAACGAAAGCATAGCCGTCTTTTACATCTATTACTATGCATTTATCATCTATATTAAAATTAGCTTTTTCATCTTCTGTTTTAGCAAGCATAACAGTATGCATATCTTTCATGATGATTTCAACTTTACCTTTTTCTCCATATTTAAAAGGAACTATTACTTTTGCTATTTGTCCACTATAACTTCTTATCGTAATTTGATTTTGTGATGCACTCATTCGGAGTTTTTTTATTAATAATGAAACACTGTATCCACTTGTTAAACCAAGTGCAGATGAAACTATAGCGGTTATAGGTTCTCCTTTGTTAAGCAGAGATAATGCCGTTCCTGTAAGACCAAAAGTTAAAGAGCCAAATGTCCAGAATTTAAAACTTAGAAATGGCATATACCACGATATATCACCAACATCAATGCTATGGTCTCCATCTCCATCAGCGTCTCCATCAATATCTCCGTCAGCATCAATGTCTGCATCTGCATCAAAATCATGGTCAAAATCATGGTCAAAATCTGTATCATGGTCAAAATCTGTATCATGGTCAAAATGATCTCCTCCTCCAGAAAGAGCACTCATTCCAACAAAAAAACCACCCACCATTAATGCTACTAAATATGCTATCATAATTAATCCTTTTTCTTAATAAACTTTGACTCAAATTTATGCTTTATTATCCATTTTCGTTGGTATTTAGGGGGTAAATACTTCATTATTTCCCATAGAAAAGTTTCTGTTACTTCGTATGATAGACTTAATTGTGCCATTTGATTAGTTGGGTCATAATTTGATTTAAAAGTTTTTTTTATACATTTTACATATTCATTAGTTCTACAAAATAATTTAATTCCTTCATCTATATTTAATTGAGGGTCAGCTTGCTCTACTGCATTTTCAATAATTTCTTGAAATCTTTCTTCTGCTGAATAGTATTTATACCCAAATATTCCCATAAAATAAATTGAATATAGTAAAAATAGTAAAATTATTTTATAAATTAGGCCCCCTAAGAAGCTTTTCTTTTTTTCTTTCTTTTTTCTTTTTTTCTCTTTCTTTTTAGGAGAAGAATGGTTTGATTTTTTATTGATTGATTTTTTGGGTTTAACTGCTTTAGCTGTAGAAGATCTTCTGCGACTTCTTTTTTTACCAGACTTAACAGTACTTTCTTCTTCACTTTTATTGTTATAATTACCCAATAAATTTGTATTTTCTTCATCATCATAATTGGAAGATTTTGGGAAATCATCTTCGTCTGGAAAATCAAGGACATTATTTATCACTTTCTTTTTAGGAGGTCTTTTCATTGTTGAGTCATCAAAATCAAAAGAATCATTTAAATTCCCTTTTTTAGGAGGTCTTTTCATTGTTGAGTCATCAAAATCATTTATATTGAACCCCGGTTTTGCCATAACTGTTTCGTCATCATCGTCTTCTGTCCATTGTTCTACCTCTTTAAATGGAGGTCGTTGGTTTCCTATAATGGTTTCTTCTTCGTCAACATATAAGTCTCTAGATTTAGGTTTATTAAATTTAGGTGGTGTTTTTTTTACTTGTAACAAATTTGTTGTTTCTTCTTCTTCTTCACTTATATTATCATCATCTTCCCATAAAAGATTTTCATGTCTTTCTTTTGTTGCTCTTATTTCAGTTTTAAATAATTCCTTTAACCAAATAGATACATCATTGCTGAAAACAGGAGTATTAAAGCTTTTTAAAAATCTCTCTAAATCTTTGCTAAAACCTAATGCTGTTTGATACCTTCTAGACTTATCCTTTTCTAAGGCTTTCATTATTATTTTAGATAATATTTTAGGATATTTAGGATTTAGGATATGTGGGGGAATAAATTCTCTATTTATAATTAAATCCATCATTTCAAAAGGATTGGTAACATTAGGAAATAATCTTTTTCCTGTTGTTATTTCGTATAAAACAATAGCTAAAGCAAATACATCAGAGCGACCATCAAGCTTTTCTCCTTTAATTTGTTCTGGTGACATATAAGAAACCTTTCCTTTTATTTTACCAGCCTGAGTTTTTTCATTTGAGCGAGTATTGGCCTTAGCTATTCCAAAGTCAACAACTTTAGCTATACCCTCATAGGAAACGAGTATGTTTTGAGGTGAAATATCCCTATGAACGATATTCATGGAAACACCGTAAATATCTTTCATGTTGTGGGCATAATGCAGACCTGTTGCTGCCTGAGAAATTATGTGACATGAAAATTGTAATGGCAAGGGGGATTTCTTTTTTACTGATTTTATGAGTAATTGGTCAAGACTTAAACCAAAAATGTATTCCATTGCAATGAAGTATATATTTTTTACACTTCCTAAATCGTATATTTGAACTATATTGGAATGAGTGAGCATTGCTGCCACACGGGCTTCATTTAGAAACATATCAACAAATTCTTTATTTTTGGTAAATTCTGGTAGAATTTTTTTTAAAACAACAAGTTTTTCAAAGCCCTTAACTCCTGTCTGACGAGCTAACCATATTTCAGCCATACCACCTGTTGCGATTTTATCTAAAAGTCTGTATTTACCAAATTGCTTTTTCATATTTCTCGCAAAAATTCTCCTAATAATAATAGATTATTGTATAAGTGTCAATTTTTTTATCTTTTATTTGATTTTTAATAAAAAGAGAATATAATAATTAAACTTTTTTGGGAGAGAATTATGGATAAACAAAAATATTACAAATTTGAAATAGATTATAATACTAATCATTTTAATGAATTTCCTCATGATATTTTTACTAATGAAGAAAAGGATTTATATCTTAAAATAAAAAAAAGAAAAGAAGAACTTGGTGATAAACTGGTTATATTGGCTCATCATTATCAAAGTAAATGGATTACAGAACTTGGTGATTTCGTAGGAGACAGTTTTCAGCTCTCAAAAGAAGCATCTATGATGAAAAATGCTGAAAAAATAATATTTGCCGGGGTTCACTTTATGGCAGAATCTGCTGATATTTTATCTTCTGACAAGCAAAAAGTTTATTTACCCAATATAAAAGCAGGTTGTCCTATGGCTGATATGACTTCCTTACAAGATTTGGAATTTGCATGGGAGGAGATTCATAAAAATTTAAATGGGGAGAAAATAATTCCTATTACCTACATGAATTCAACAGCTGAGGTAAAAGCTTTTTGTGGTGCTCATGGAGGGGCGGTTTGTACTTCTTCAAATGCAGATAAAATTTTTGAATGGGCATTTACTGTTGGTGATAAAGTTATGTTTATGCCAGATAAAAATCTTGGTATGAATACGGCAAATAAATTGGGGATTCCTAAAAACGAGCAAGTTTTATATGATTTGAGTAAGGAAAACGGAGGGCATACAAAAGAGGATATTAAAAATTCCAAAGTTATATTATGGAATGGTTACTGTCATGTTCATAAGTTTTTTAGTGTTGAAATGGTTAAAAACCTAAAAGAAAAATATGATGATTACAAATTAATTGTTCACCCCGAAGCTAGCCCTGATATTGTTGCACTTGCTGACGGAATTGGAAGCACTAAATACATTGTTGATTATGTTAAGGCAAGTAAGCCGGGGGATACAATTATAATAGGAACGGAAATTAATTTGGTTTATAGACTTGCAGAAGAATATAAAGACAGAAATATTTTTCCTCTTAGAAAATCTCTTTGTCCCAATATGTATAGGATTAATATGGTTAATTTATATGAAACAATTATGGATTTTCCTGAAGAAAGAGTGATAACCGTAGGAGATAAAACAAAAGCCAATGCCAAAAAAGCATTGGATAGAATGTTGGAATTTGGTTAAAATGGGGAGGGGAGACGTAGCGATGCTACATCTGTACGAGCCGTTTCAACCTTGCAGAGCAAGTTTTACACGGATTTTTGAGCCTAGGTCTCAAAAATTAAGGAGAAGTAAATGAATATAGTATTTTTTGAACCAGAAATACCACAAAATACAGGCACAACAGGAAGGCTTTGTGCTGCAACTAATACAGTATTTCATTTGGTTGGAAGATTAGGGTTTTCCCTTGATGAAAAGAAAGTAAAAAGGGCAGGGTTAGATTATTGGCCTTTTTTAGATTTACGACTTTATGATACTTGGGAAGAATTTAAAGAAAAAAATCCTGGAAGATATATAATGTTTACTGTTCATACCGATAAACTATATACTGAAATTGAATACAAAGAAGATGATTATCTTGTTTTTGGACGAGAAACCAAAGGTTTGCCAAAAGATTGGATTAAGGATAATCCATTAGCTGTAACCATACCTATTTATAATGAAAATGTTAGGTCTTTAAATTTATCAACAACAAGTGGAATAGCTTTATACGAAGCATTAAGGCAAACAAGAGGATAAAAACTTTGTGCAATAAAATGGTTTTTAAATAGTGCTTTTACTCCTTTTATGTCTTTTATAGGAGATAATTAAATTTATTTATTTAACATATAATATCAATAAAAAAAGAAACAAACTTTGTTTGGTTACTTTTTTGCATGGAAAACACATTGTTTGAAATGCTAATTTTTAAGATATTGATTATTTTATAGTGATTAAACCAAGATTTTCTGCTACTATCTCTGATAAGTCAAGAACTTTAATATTGTCTTCTTCGTTTCTAGCTTTTACAC
>JAMOQH010000190.1 GCA_027064085.1 bacterium
AATTCTGCACCCTTTGACTTTGAATTGCTCGTCTTTTCTCATCGCTTCTTCGCAGTATAATGACACAAGTGCCATTATACACTCAGGGCACGATGACGTGGCACGCCGGCTTTATACACCATACGAGGAGGTTAATATAGAGTAGCTAGAACTGTAGACAAAATGTTTTTTAACCCGAGTATAAGAGGGAAAAGCGAGTAGTCCTTAATCGATCTGCAAACTGATTTATAAACTACTACACTTTATCCCAAAATCGGTAACTATTTTTTTTCTATTACATATAGATGTAAAGAAAAATTAATTTCGGAGGAAAAATGAAAAAATATTTATTACTAACCATCTTGCTTTACTCTGTTTCTTATCAGTTATTCGCAGAATGTGATATGATGGCAATGTTAACAAAAACTGGTTATATAATGCCTGATATAAATAATGGATTAGATGACTATGATTGTCCTGATGAACTCTTTCAATTCTTACAGAATGTTTCTAGTGGAAATGACAACAATGATGGTTATGGAGTAATTTATTACAAGGACAATATACCTACACTATTCCCAGGACAAATGTTTCATCAAGTTGGTATTGGAACACATTATGGTACTAATCCAGAAGAAATGAATAATGCTTATACAGCTATTTCTAACCCAAATTTAAATGCTTCAATAGTTTTGGGGCATGCCAGAAATACTTCTCAGGGTGCATACGGCTCTCACCCATTTTGGTTTAATGCTGACACTGATAATGATGGCAATGATGACACTACTTTTACATTTCAGCATAATGGTGATTGTTCTGACCTACGAGAAGGAATGTTAGATTATCTTATTGATACACATGGTGCAGGTTGGTTTAATAGTAGTGAACATCCATCTAATTGGGGTGCCAGTAGTAGTTATTATACTCAATGGATAGATAGTGAGCTTTTGTTCCATTTCATTATGTCCCACATTCTTGAGTACAATGGAGATGTTACTGCTGGTATTATTGCAGCGTTAAATTATAATGGTGAATATGGTAATTTTGAAGATTACTTTCATAACCAATCAAGTACCTATAAAATTAATTTTGTGCTATCTGATGGGAATAATTTATATGCTTTTAGAAATTATACTGGCTATAATTTATCATATAAGAGTTTTGGTAATGACTTTGTTTCATTAAAAACTGACACAATAATTACTGGTGGACAAAACATAGCTCAGCATTCTTTGGTTAAAATACCGCGTAATGGAAATATTACAACTTACAATGATATCTTTAACCTTGACACTAGACTCTTTACATCTGGTTACAATTGGGTTTCATTCCCTCGTTTAACAGATCAAAATTCAGGAACTGGGTATGAATATGAACAAGCTTACTATGAAAATGGATTGCCTGGTTTGTTCCAATTAAATTCAACAGGTGCACCTACTATTTATGGATTTGATGAAATACAAGGTCAAAGGCTAGGCACTAATACTGTTATGATAATTGATTATTTATATCAATCCTTTGAAGATAATCTATTTGATAATATGCTTTATCGTCATGAAGGATATAAAGTGAAAGTTGATAGTAATGTTGATCCAACTGTTTTAATAGTTGATGGAGATAGATTAGCAAGTACATACAGTTTAGACGATGAGGCTTTGAGTGCAGGAGTATATCATTGGCTAGGTTATTGGTTACCATATTCTCAAAATGTTGATGATGCTTTTGGTAAAGGTACATCCAATGATGTTTGGCAATATGTTGAGGTTGTAAAAGCCGAAGAATGGGCTTGGATGGATATGAATAGTTCTCGTGGTTTTATTGGAAAAGAACCAAAACCAAGTATGGAGATAAAACCACTAGAATATGGTAAAGCATATTTGGTAAAGTTTAATCAAAATATTGATAATTTTCAATGGAATGATTCTAATATGATGGCAGTACCAACAAAGAACTTAGCACCACAAAACTTTACTTATGAGGAAAAATCTGATTATGAAGTAATTGATCTCCTTAATATTCCAAATGGTGTAGAGGAGATAGGAGTATACGAAAATGGTGTTTGTCTTGGAGCTGTTGTTGTTCAAGATAGTGCAGAACAAGTTTTGGTATATAGTGATACAGCTAATCGTGATGCCGGAAATTTTACTTTTGAACTCTATACAGGCTCCAGAGCTATCGATAAAATTAAGAAGTATGAAGTTTTAAATCAATACTCCGGTAAATATGAAGCTAAACCACTTACAGCTGGAAGAAATGAATATTCTGTTGTAAGATTTGATTCAGAAACTCCTGAAGATCAACCAACAGATGCTGTACTAGTAACAGAGGTTTATAGTAATTACCCAAATCCATTCAATCCAACCACAACTATCTTTTTCAGTTTACCATCTGAACAAAATATCGAGCTTGAGATCTACAATAGTAAAGGTCAAAAAGTAAAGAGCATCTATTCTGGTATTGCCAAAGAAGGTAAACATTCAGTGGTTTGGAATGGAACAGATAGCAATAAAAAAGCTGTTTCATCAGGTGTTTATTTCTATAAACTTAAAACTCAGAATGATACATTTAACTGTAAAATGCTTTTGATGAAATAAACAATTTCCTTTGGAAATTGTAGCAAACCCAGCGTTTCTTGAAGAAACGGCATTGCAAAAGTTAGTTTTTGCACAGCAAAACTAACGGTTGGTTTGTAATTACAATAAATTTTAATCAAGAGAAAATAAGCCTTAGGCGAGAATGCAAATTCTCGCCTACATTAAATCATTACTCAAAAGGAAAAACTCAATGAAATTAAAAATAATATTATTTTACTCTCTTAGTTTGCTTTGTTCAATACTATTTGCAATTACTCACGAAATAAAACAAGATGGAACAGGTGATTTCTCAACCATTCAATCAGGTATTGAAGCAAGTACACATTCAGATACAGTACTTGTATATCCCGGAAGATATTTCGAGAATATTAATTTTCTTGAAAAATCAATAACAGTTACCTCTTTGTATTCCATCAATCAACAGGATTCCCTTATTGCTCAAACTATTATAGATGGTAATCATCAAGGTAGATGTGTAACAATTAGTAATTGTGAATCTGCTGCAATTATAGGTTTTACAATTCAAAATGGGTATGCTTTTGAGTCTGGTTGGACAGGTTCCTTAGGCGGTGGCATTATGATAGAATATGGTGCAAATACATTAATAGCCAATTGCCTAATAAAAGAAAATTTCGCGAATGGTGGTGGTGGAGTTAGTGTCTTTTATTCACAAAATATATATTTTAAGGGTAATACAATTATTAGCAATAGAGGTATTTTCTATGGAGGTGGAATTTCCGTTGCTGGAAATGAATTAAACTTAGAGTTTAATAATGTTTATTTAAACAATATATACCTAAATTATGCTCCAACCGGTTCAGAAATTAATATTCCATTTCTTCAAAATCCTGTTGAGATAGTTTTAGATACTTTTATTGTAGCAAATCCGGATTATTTCCACATTACTTGCCCTGACACATTATACACATTTTCGTGCCTTAATTCAGCAATCGAAGAGATAGATCAAGACCTATATGTTTCTCCAGATGGAGATGACAATAACAGTGGATTAACACCCCAAGAACCCCTGCAAACATTAGCATGGGCACAAACAATTATTAAAAGAAATGATAGCAATCCTCATACCATTCATCTAGCTGAAGGAACTTACTCTCCGTCATTAAATAATCAAATTTTACCACTTAATGTGAAGCACGGTGTACTATTCAAGGGAGTTTCACAAGAGCTAACTATTTTAGATGCTGAAGAAGAAACTTCTTTTTTCAATCAATATTTTCGAGATCAAAGTGAATTTGCTAAACTAGCTTTGAAAGATTTAAAGATGATAAATGGAGCAGAAAATGGTTCACCTTCTAATGGGGGAATTAAAATTTATCAAGCTGATTTGCATTTAACAAATGTAACAATTGAAAATTGTAATGGTCACTCAGGTGGAACCATTCAAACGAGTAACGGTTATTGCAATTTAGAAAATGTTATTATGAATAATAATACAGGTTTCAAAGCACTAAGTCTTGGCATAGAATATAATTGTCCCAATCCTGTCAGAAATGTAAGAATAGCAAATTCCAGATTTATAAACAATAGTAATAGTATTTATGATCCTGATTTTACAGATGGTGGAGCAATAAGAATTGGTGGTCATAGCAATATACCAGGCGATTATTATGCAGAAATATTAAATTGTGAGTTCATATCAAATTATAATGCATCAGATTTTTTTGGAATTGGGGGTTCCTCCGCTGTATCGGTTGATCATTTAGATTTGGTTAATGTCATCAACTGTACTTTTTCGGATAATACATTATTGAATAATGCAGGATGTACTATTGCAGTAGAGTTTTCAGAATTAAATTTCATTAATAATATAGTTTATGGAAACGAAGGACTTTCAATAAGACTGTATGAAGAAGGTGATGTAAACATTGCACATTCACTACTTGAAGGTTCAACTTATAATATTGATCAGTATCATCCAGACACAGAAATAAATTGGTTAGATGGAAATTTTGAGGAATTTACAGATCCAGGATTTTGTGGAGAAAACAATAATTATCCATTCTATTCATTAGAAGCTGACTCTCCCTGCATTGATGCAGGAACTTTAGATTTACTGGAAGGAATTGAACTTCCTGAATATGATTTGGCTGGTAATCCACGTGTTTATGGTGAAGCAATCGATATGGGTGCTTATGAATTTCAGGGAGAATCACAAGCAGCCGAACCTGAGGAAGTGACTATACCAAAAGAAACTAAAATCTCAAATTACCCAAATCCTTTTAATCCTTCAACAACGATAAAGCTTAATCTTGCTGAATCAGGAAAAATTATTTTATCAATTTATAATACAAAAGGGCAGAAAATTATAACATTACTTAATAAAGAAATGTATGCAGGGCAATATGATATAATTTGGAATGGGGTTAACGAAAATAATTTTCCAGTTAGTTCTGGTGTTTATCTTTATAAAGTTAAAACTAGAAATCAAGAGTCTGTTAATCGGATGATATTGTTAAAGTGATGAAGAATATGAAGAAAGATGGTGTATAACATAGCTATCCGTGCAGCAAAGCTGCTCGGCATAGCCCACACATTAACCAACATTCCGCTTCGCTCCATGTTGATTAAAGCCGGCGTGCCACTAAAAAAGACTCGCAACCGCATCGAAGCGGAACGTCGTTTAACATCACGTCCACGAGAT
>JAMOQH010000191.1 GCA_027064085.1 bacterium
AACTCAAAAAGAGATTAAATGCCTTGAATATGAAACTATTAAAGAGATAAATACAACTCTAAAAACTTGTGAAACAACAGCAAAAGAAAGCAAACATTCAGTAAATGCAAATATTACAGAAAAAGATATATATCAAACAGACCCTAATTGTATTAGAATGAATAATATAGTTGATGCAAGACCAGATGAAGAGATAAATTTATTAGTTACACAGCCAGGAAATGTAAAAACACTAATAACATATAATTATATAGATAATTACAGCACTAATACAACAGATAGTAATATTTCAAATATCTATTTTTCGGACAATTCTAACATTGTAGATAAATATATAAATTTAGGAATAAAAACAGTAGAAAATACAAGAGAAATAAAAACTTCTTTAAAAAAAGAGCCAGATTTATTATCTGAAAAATGGTTTGTTAATAGAATAGATTTATTTTCAGGAGATGAAGAAAGCGATTCTTTAAATCCAAATGTATTAGCAGAAATAAAAAGAAAAGATAATAAAAATGTAAAACAATGTTCAAATCCAAATGATATTTTAATGAGTAATGATAATTGTTATTTATCAAAAGATGATACTTATAAGGTTTTTAATGCAAAAATTTATAATAAAAGCGATTACTCTTTTATTACAACTCTTTTAGATAAAAATCATATAAAAAATGTTTGTTATGATGAAAATGATAGCGATACTCAATATATTGAAAATGAAAAATTATGTATGGGTAGTTATTTATGTTCAGGAGAAAAATGTCCAAATAATGCTGTTGTAGATGGAACTTGTCCTTATCCAGATTTAACTCCATTTAATGCACAAACAGGAATGTGTGAATCTACTTCATCTGCTATTGTATTTAATAAATGGAAAAGTTATGGAGATGGGAATTGGACTTTAAGTGATGATGGTAGTTATGTTTTTCAAAATATAAATGGAAAGAAAACTGCTTTTGTTAGTGATTTTTTAATAAAAGGAAAATTTACTATTTCTGGGACTATGAATGTTAATAAAGATAGTTGGGATGATAACGACTTTATTGGATTAGTATTTAATTTTAAAGATATGAATAACTATTATGTAGTAGATTGGGATAGAAGTAGTGATGATTGGCATAACTATACAGGTTGGAGGCTAATTAAAGTTAAAAATGGTAAAAAAACTTTATTAAAACAAACTGATAGTGATGGTTGGCAATTTGAAACTGATTATAATGTTAAGGTAATAGTTGATGAAGAAAAAACAAGAGTATTTATCGATGATTTAGAAGTTTTAACTTATAAAGGAGATTTAACATCTTCAACAGGTGGGAAAGTAGGGTTTTATAATTATTCTCAAGGTAAAGTGGCATATAGTAACTTTACACTAAAAACTTTACCTATTTGTGAAGATGGATATAATTTAGCACCAAATGGACAATGTGTAATGGGGGATTTAAGTTGTGTAAGTAAAAATTATACTTTTAATGTTTTAACTCAAAGATGTGAAGCTAATATTACAAAATGTCCTGATGGATATGCAATAGATGAAAAAGGATTTTGTAAAAATAGTTCAAACAACAAAGTTGATATTAAAAAAGGAGAATATTTATTTATAACAAAAGATAAAGTAGATAGTGATACTATTACAAAATATTCTTTAACAGAGATAAGTGATGATAAAAAACAAGAATATCTAATCAATTATCCTTTTGATTATTTAGAAGATGAAAATGTTACATTAAGTAACATTGATAGTTATAATTTATATTTAAGTGATAAATTAGTAGCTCCTGATGAATTTGCTGTTTATGAGAATAAAGGGGATTATCTACTAATTAAAAGTAAAAATTTAGTTTTAAGTAATGAATGTAAAGATTATGCAAAAGATTTAGATGACTCAAATTGGACTATATCAGATACCGATGGATGTGTAATTAAATATGGAGAAGATAAAAAATTAGAAGCAGTTGCTCCAACTAATATGGTTATTTCTACATTAGATGGAGATTTTATTCCTATAAAAACAAATGGATATAATAAAATATTCGCAATTCAAAATTATTTAGAAAATGATAAGATGAATTGGTTTTCTACATATACTATGCCTCCAATAAAGGGTAGTGAAGTAATAGATAATGATACAAAAGAAAAAATTATTCCTATGAGTGAATATCCTTATGTTTTTGATAATTTAACATATAAAGCAACTATTACACAAAAAACAATTAGAACAAAAGTTTCTCCACCAAAAATACCAGAATATAGATATGAAAATTCTATATGGGTTAATATTTTAAGTGGAAGTTTAAATGATGGTAGTTATTATAATAATAACTTTATTGAAAACATTTACCAACAAACAACAGGAGCAATAAATTTATTAGCAAGTAGTTTTGATATTCCTCCTATTATTTTATCTTCTTTTATTGTAAAAGGGGCTTTAGGAGCAACATTAGAGCCTATGGCTTATGTAATAAATATTTTTAGAAAAAGTGCGAAATTTGCTGATTATAAAATTGAATGGGAAGTATATAAAGATGGAAATAGTAAATATTATACAAATAAAGATTTATCTCCAAAAAGAGAAGCTATTCATAATGAAAATGAATATCTAACTAAAATCCTTTATGAAAAACAAAAATATGAATCTGGATTAGTAAAAAGTAAAGATATAAATAAAAAAATTGCTGAATATTACAACTATAAAAACTTCTCTTTAAATTTACTTGGAGTTGATAATGATTTAATAAAATCTTTTAAAGATTCTTATGAAGAAAAAATTTCAATCGGATTTAAAAAATGTAAATGGTGGAAAAGTTGTCATAACAAAACAAAAACTTCAACTCATACAGTAAAAAAAGTATTTAAGAAAAAAGTTACAACAGCTTGGAGTAATAGTGTGAATAATTTAACAATTTATGTGCCTTATTTAGGAGATTATACAGTAGAAGCTTATGATAAGTATAATAATCTTTTAGCAAGAAAAACTATTTATGCTAAAAACTTCGATAATTCAAGCACTCATTATGCTTATCAAAGAGTAAATTTAGCATCAGCTGATAATTTTAATATTGATTATTCTATAAAAGATGGAAACACTACAAATGCTTGTAGATATTCTACAGAAGTTGAGTGGGGTGGTGGAGTTAGTGGAATAAATTATGAAATATCAGACCCTATGGGATTTAAGTGTGATAAAAGTAATGATTCTTATGTAAAACTTCACTCAGCAACACTAATAAAAATAAAACCTGCTAATTTCACTCATTGGTTTGAGATACATTTAATTAAGCCAATGCCATATGCAAATAGAATTATAGTAATTACAGGTGGAGAATTAGAAAATAGGGAGTATAAATGTTATCAAGAAAACAACTGCACGGTTCAATAATTTTTTTGTTAGTTTTTGGAATAAGTTTATTCGCACAAGAAAAGTGTGTATTAAAAGAAGTTCAGAATTTAGACCCAATAGGAGATGTAGGTGGTAAGTTAATTTTTACTAAAAATCGTTTTGTTTATGAGTGTAATGAAACAAAAGAAAGAAAAGGTAGATGTTTAAAAGAAGAAGTAAAAATTAAAGAACTATCAGCTCAAATAGAACAAAATATTACACTCTCAACAATAGATGAAACTTTTAGTGGAAGTTTAGGCGAATTAACTTCTATGTTTGGAGCTGCTAATCAAATTAAATTTTTATTTAGTGGTTGGAAAGGGTATTGCGAAGAGGGAATGAAAATGGATTTTTCCTGGTTACAAGACCCTTATATGTGGGCAAATTTTGCTATGACTGCTGCTTTAGGAAGTGGTGATAATGCAGGAACATTAGGTAAAGATTTAAGTGAACAAGCCTTAAAATATGCAAGATGTGCAGCAGTTGCTGGAATAAATACAGCAAGAACTATTGACCAATATGTAAATGGAATGGGTTATAGTTGCGACCCTGTTGATGAATTTTGTGATGGGGAAGAAAGCTCTTCTGCTGATACACAAACATTTACTTTAACAAAAAATCAATATAAAGATATGCTAAATCAATATACGGATATTGCTCAATATTTAGAAGTTATTAAAGAAGATGATGGAGTTGTTTTAGTTAGAATAAAACCTATAAATCCAGATATTGATTCAAGTTCTAATTATGACAAAGCAAAAGATGCCATTGATAGAATGAAAAAACTTCAATTAATAATAAATAGTGTTATGACTACAGCAGCAATAGCTACTTGTTTAGCAACTGATGGAAAAAGCACAGGAACAAGTGCGACAGATGCACAAGCTACAAGTTTAGCTAATATAGCAAGTATGACTATTGGGTATTTACCAACAGACCCATTCACAAAAATAGGTTTACAATTAGGTTTAAATTTTGCTACATCTTTTGAGAGAGTAAAAAGTTGTAAGAGTTATACTAATGCTAAAAAACAAGGAGAAAGACATCAAAAAACATATGAATCAAAATCGAATGGAATGTGTCATTTTATAAATAAAGAGTGTGTAGATGGAAAAGGTTATCTATCAAGTATGTATCAACTAACAGGAGCTGGTGTATTAACAGGAAATGGTATGTCTTTAAATACAGGTTGTGCTTTATATGCTCGAAACTATTGTTGTTATGATAGCCCTTTATCAAAGATTTTGACAGAACAGATAAAAGCTCAATTAGCAAGAGATTGGACTCATTGCACAGACATATCTTTAAAAGAGTTACAAAATGTAAATTTAAGACAATGCACAAAATCAGAAATGGCTTCAGCTCCTGATGGTGTTAAAATGCCTTATGATGCTTCGCCAGAAGAAAGAATAAAAGCCTTTCAATATAAATATAAATGTGTAGATTTAAGGGAATATAAAGATTTAATATCTAAACAAGTTGGAAAGAATATTCCGATGGATGAGTTTAACGATGCTTTGAAAGGGATTGGGGAAGAATAAAATATTTTTTATAGAATGGGGAAATTTTAGTTTTTTTGCTTTTGTTTGGAATATATGATATAATCGTATATGATTATAAACATTTACAAAAGGAAAAATATGTTTGAAACTATAAAAAAATACCAAAAAAGACTTCTTAAAAATTTTAATATAACTTATAAAAGATATTTGTTTAATGAGATTGATTTTGATGATAAAATGATTGCTATTTTTGGAGCAAGAGGTGTAGGAAAAACTACTATGCTTTTTCAACGACTAATTGAGCTTCAAGAACAAA
>JAMOQH010000192.1 GCA_027064085.1 bacterium
CATCTGATATTGTAAGATGGCATCCATTAGATGATGTTGATAAGATTGTAGAACCAGAAAGTCTTGCTATTGATAGCAATAATAATATTTATGTTGTAGGACGGGTAGAATCTCTATGAAATTAGACCATAGTGACTCTCTTGTAATGATGGGATTATTTAATTATGAGTTTTTTGTGAGTAAATTTACATTTTAATTATAAGTTACAATTATTAAAATTAATGAAAATTAGCCTGAATAGTTACCAAAAAACAAATTAAGAATTGTAAAAAAACATAAAAAAAATGGAATTAAAAAAAGAATAATGATAGTATAATCTTACTTTTTTTATGAGGTAATATGAAATTTTTAATCATTTCTATAGTTTTTCTATCTATTTCATGCAATAATGCTTTTGATTATAGTAATCCATATCAGGTAAAAAAGAATTTTGTAAATAAAAATTCTGATAAATGCCATAAGGATAAGGATTGCAAAAAAGAAAATGAATTTTGTATTTTTGAGAATAAAGCATCTCAAATAGGAATATGTAGTAATCCTTGTGATGGATTTGATTGTTCAAAAGAAGGTGTAAACAAAAGATGTGTTCTTAATGATGAGCATGAGCCTTTATGTGTTTGCAAAGAAAACTATCATCCAGATGCGAATAATCAGTGTATTAAAGCTAATTGGGAAAAGGTATCGGCAGGTGATGGATATACTTGTGGTATAATGAATAAAAATCTTTATTGTTGGGGAAGATATAACCCAAGTAATTATAAAGGAGTTTTAGGTTTAGGCAATCTTGAAAATGAAGGTAATCAGACTATACCTGTAAAAGTGGGTAAAGATAATTGGATTGATATTTCGTGTAGTGGTGACTATGCATGTGGAATAAAAGAAGATAATAGTTTATGGTGTTGGGGAGACAATTCAGATAAAAAATTAATTAGTGGTATGGAGGCAGGTAATATCAATACTCCTGAAAAGATAGGTAATGATAAATGGTTAAAGGTTTTTACTAATAAATCCTTTAATAATAATCATTTTACATGCGCATTAAACACAACGGGTAAGCTTTATTGTTGGGGGAAAGATAATGCCGATATGAATCCCATAAATGGGGATTATTTACATGCTTTTGTGAATGATGATAATATTCTAACTATCAATAATAATAATAATTTATATTATTTAGAATACGGTAATGAGCCTTATTCTGATGATAAAAATAATTATATTTTAGCCACTATGCTTAATAATGAGAAAGATGGTATATTAGCATTAAGAAGTGACAATAAATTAGTACATTACAATAGTGATTCAATTTATGGTATTTGTGATAACTTAACTAGTGCAAATCTTGAAGATGATAAAGATAGTAATTGCAATATTATTGAAGCTAATTATATAGATTCAAGAGGAAATTTAGCATGCATTGTTGTAGATAGGCGTGGCTTGTATTGTTATCGCACAGGAAATATTGGTGACTTGTTTATGAGTATGATTGAATATGATAATCAATTTTATAAATTAGGTGATAAAACTGATTGGATTTTAGTATCCATTGGAAATGATCATATTTGTGCTATAGATGGTATTCATAATTTATACTGCATAGGTAATGGAAATGATGGAGAGCTTGGGCTTGGGGATATGAATAAAGGCAGTAAAAATCTTAATGGTCTTGAGAATTGTGAAAACCTAACTGGTTCAAATGCTCATTGCTTAAGTTTTAATAAAATAAAGATGGTTGATAGAGGGGTAGCACAATGAGAATAATATTGATATTGTTAATATTAACTTGTGTAAATTTATTTTCGTACAATAAAAAGATAGTAAAAACAACTATTCGTTCAGCGGCCGAAGAAATAATTACCAAATCAGGATTTTCTCTTTTAAATAAGGCAATTCAAGAAGAAGCTATAAAAGAACAGGCTCAGGAAAGTAAACATGATGATTGTATAGATGACAGTTGTCTTATGGATACAGGTAAAATGCTTGCTGCTCAAAGATTATTTCTTATAAGAATTTCTGAAATGGGAAATGATAACTATATGTTCAAAATTTCAGATGTAAATCTTGAAACGAATGAAAATGTTGCTGTGTTTTCAGAGGTTTATACTGGTAATCTAGGGGATGTAAATAAACTATTTGAATTTAGTAAGAAATTTTTGAATGGCTTGCTTAAAGGAAATAAAAAAAGAGTAAAGAAGATAGATTCAGAGAAGCTTCCTGTAATGCTAGAAATTGTTTTTGATTTAAAAACCTCAAATGAAAGTGATAATGTAAAAAAATATTTTTTATCTATAAAATCAAAATATGATCCTGTAAATGTCTATAATCAGAGAAAGTATCTTGGTACAACACCTTTAAAATTACTGGTAAAAGAGGGAATGTATAGTTTAACATTTGAAAAAGAAGGGTTTGCATTAGCAGAAAGTAAAATAATAGTAAATAAAGATTCTGAAGTGAGAAATATTCCATTTATATTGGCTAAAACTCTTTTGATTAAATCAAAGTTAAATGGAGCAACGATTTATTTAAATAATAAGGATTATGGGGAAATTAAATATAATGAGCTAAAACTAAAGCTTCCTAAGGGAGAGTATAAACTTGTTATCAATAAAAATGGATATGAGGAAAAAACTAAAAATATAACTCTTAAAAATGATTTAACAATTGATTTTGGTAAAATGTATAAAAAAGGAGGGCCATATCCTGTTAAAATAAAGACAAATATAAAAAGTAGATTGTTTATTAACGGAAAATTTAAAGGTTATTCTCCACTTGAAGTTAAGTTAAAATCAGGAATTTATAAACTTAACATAAAAAACAGTATTGTTGGTAATGAAGAACATATGATATCGGTTAAAAAGTCAGAATATTTTAATTTTAAGGCCAATAAAGGCTTTTTTTATTTAAAAACAGGGGTGAATATCATTTATTTATACACAAATTTTGATTTTCAGAGAAATGAAAATCATTTTCTGACTGGATTTGATTTAAGCTTGTTTAACTGGTCTTGGAAATATTTAAATCTTGATATATTGGGATTTGGATTTTATGCAGGGTTAAATAGTGATAAAATGTTTAAATTTCATTTATTAGGTGTTGATTTAAAATTATTTTCAGATTTTATAATGAGTATTTCTCTTGGACCTCTAGGTGAAGATTATCTAAATTTATATGATAATACACAGGATTCCTATATGAGTTTTGGAGGGGTAAATTTAAAATATAGTAAAAACTTTTTTAAAAATTTTAGTTTCTACACTGATGTAAATTTATACTATGGTTGTAAAAATTCAATAGATAGTTTTTTTGATTCAGAAGATAATTCAATGGAAAATGGAATAATCTTTTTTGCAACAATAGGAGTGAAAGCTATATATTAATGATGCGAATTTGAGACTAAGTTAGTGTAAGTATATTTTCCTCTATTATGGATAAATTACTTTTTACTTTACTTACTACATTGATTTCTGATAATATTGATTTGATAGATTTGCTCATAAGTTTGTCTTAAATATGCATATAGGATAAAATTAAGATAACCTTATTTTGTTAAAGGAAGTTTTGCTTAACTATTATTAGTCGGAGGTTATAGTGCAGGATTCTTCTCATAAAAAAGAAAAAAGGATAGAAATATTAAAAGTTGCAAAAAAGATGTTTGCTCATTATGGATTTAAAAAAACATCTATGGATGATATTGCCACGAATATGGGGCTTGCAAAAACATCACTTTATTATTACTTTAAAAGCAAAAATAAACTTTTTAAGGCTGTTGTAGAATACGAAAGTGAGCTTTTGTTGACGAAGCTTGAAGAGGAAGTGAGTAAGCAAAACTCTCCAGAACAAAAAATAAAATTATATTTTATAACTAGAATGAATTATTTAAAAAAATTTATCAATCTTCATAAGCTTACAACAAGTGTTGCTAGGGAGGTACTTGCTTATGCAGAAGAAACTCGTGTAAAGTTTTTAAATGCTGAAAAAAAAATCATTTTAGAAATTTTAAATATGGGCTTAGATAAAAAAGTGTTTAAAATTGATAATCCTGAACTTGTTGCATTAGGTCTTATTGCTAGTATAAAAGGACTGGAGTCAAGTATCTTAAGCCATGATGATAGAGAAATAATTTCTAGTAATTTTGAAGAAATGTTAAATATACTTCTTCATGGAATTGTGAAAAAATAATTAAATTCTATAAATATTCTGATTAAGCTAATAATGTATAAAAAATAGTACAAGTTATAATAAAATTCAATTCAACTCTTTAATCTTATCGATAAAACCAGTTTTTTCAAACATATTGTTAAAAAGTTTGAAAAAAATCTTGACAAACTTAAGTTTTAGAGGTACAGTACATTTAAGTCAAATGTTCTAAAGTTTGATAAGCGGAGGTTTTTATGTTTGAATCTATTAGTAGGGAAGCAAAGAAAATTGAAATACTAAATATATAGCAGAAAATCTTTTTGCACATTTTGGGTTGATAATGGTATTTTAATGGAGAAAAATGACTTTTTATAAACGAATAATAGTGTTAATCATGATTTTTTTGATGGCTTCATGTGACTATATTCAGTATAGTCCAAATGAACTTCTTGACAATACAGAAAAATATAATGAAAAAAATTTGGAGTTAATTTTATACGATGGTCTTAGGGTAGACAATAAATTCAGTTTTGCTATTTTATCAGATAATCACCATGGTTATGATTCTTTAAAAATGACTGTTGACCACATAAATAAAGAAAATTTAGATTTTACTATACATATGGGGGATATTACAGATAATGGTTTGAGCAATGAATATAAAATTTCAAATAAAATAATAAGAGGATTAAATACTCCTTTTTTAGTTTTATTAGGTAATCATGATACTCTTGCTAACGGGAAAGAAATTTTTAAAAATTTATATGGTGATTCTTTAAATTTTTCATTTATATATGGTAACAGTAAATTTATTATTTTAAATACTAATAGTTGGGAGTTTCCTGATGAAAATGTGCCAGATCTTGATTGGCTTGAAGACGAATTATTTGATAGATCTCTATATAAAAATGTTTTTGTACTAACTCATATTCCACCATTTGTAAGAGGTTTTGATAAGAAAAAGGCTAAGCGATATCAAAAATTAATGAAAGAGTATAATGTTACTTACTCAATTCATGGTCATCTTCATAGGTTTTGGAAGGGGGACTATTATAACGATGGAGTAACATATGTTCTTATAGATGATACAAGAGATAAAAACTTTACTATTATTTCTGTCGATGAAGATAAAGTTGATTTTGAAGTAAAAGCATTTGCGGGTACTTTGTGAAAAAATATATTTATATTATTTTAATAGTAACTACTGTTGTCATAAATGCAAAGATCTATGTTCCAGATCAATTTTCTGTACAGTATGCAGGTAATACAGGTTTTGTTTCTATTGGAGGAGGTTACAATTTTTTTAATAAAAAAATTGCAACAAGTTTTTCCTATGGTTACCTTCCTAAGTCTCTTGGAGGGGTAAATATTCGTACTTTTAGTTTTAAAAATAGTTATACTCCATGGCAGATTAATATTAATGAAAATTATATATTTAAACCTTTAACTATTGGTATAACTATTATTTATACATTTGGAGAAAATTTTTTCATTAAAAGACCTTCTCGTTACCCTGATGATTATTATAGACAAACAGCTATTCGCTTAGCTCCTTTTGTTGGAAGCTCTTTTTTACATAAAACTAAAGGCTATACTGATAGTATTAATTTTATTGAATTTTATACAGAATTGGGGACTATAGATTATTATTTAAGAGATTATCTTTACTCTGCTTTAGATGAACAATATCTTACCCTTAATGATATTGTTAATTTTTCATTTGGATTTAGAATTTATTTTTGAGGGGTAGTGTTTTGAATAAGTTGATGATTTTAATCGTTTTACTGTTTTATATAAATCTTTATGCAAAAGATTTTATTAGTCTTGATCTTTCTGGATACTACAAAGAAAATCCTAAGGGGTATTATTATTATAATCCTGAAGAGGTTGGTGCTCAGGCATTTTTTCAACCTATACAACTGGTTATCGAAGGTGGATTTGGAGCTTTATATAATAGGAATATAAGTGATTTTGGTTGGAGTGAAGGTTTTGAGAAAGTTAATCATTCAGTTTTTAATCCTATTGATGTTGTAAGTGATTACGGTTGGAAAAAATTATTGTATTATGAATTTATTCCTCATTTAGGCAAAGGACAAAATTATATTGCAAATTGGGTATGGCATTTTACTGCTTTAGGGATGAGAAGTAAGTTAATGCAAGAGTATTTTAAATATAATGATTATAAATATCCTAGAATTATGTCAATTGGAACAATGTATTTATTGCATTATATCAATGAATTAATTCAAGCTGAAAAATTTACAGATACAAGAGGTTCTGTTGATGCAATACCTGATCTATTCTTTTTTGATTGGCTTGGAATGATATTCTTTTCTTTCGAACCAGTTAATAAGATTGCTACGAAGGTCTTTCACCTAAGAGAGTGGAGTAATCAAACAATGATAAATCCATTAACTAATAGACTTATGAATAACGGTCAGTTATTTTGGGCAAGAATAAATATATGGAGAAACCTTAGTTTAAGTACTTTATCTGGAGAACAAATAAATAGTGTAAATTTAACATTTGAATTTGCTAATACTCATCAAGTATCGCTTGGAATTGGTGGAAAAGTTAAAACTTTTTTAGCGGGAGATTCTGGAGATACCAATACTGAAGGCTTTGTTTATGATGTGGGATTATATTATTCAATTAATGATAATCCCGTTTTAACTATTACATATGAACCTGAGGATAAGTCAGAGGCAGAACATGATTCTCTTTATGATAATGAATACACAAGAAAAATACTAATTAATTTATATCCTGGATTGATTGATATAAATGGCTTTAAACCTGGTATAACAATTTCATTTCAAAAAGAAGCTATTTTTTTGGGGATTTCCAATTCAAATTGGCCTATTGGTTTTATAACTTCTACTCCACAAAAAGATAAATATTTAAATGCTTATTAATGATGATATAAACTTAGATTTTACGAAATTTAATTAATGGTGTTAGTATTTTCAAATATATTGTTAAAAAGTTTGAAAAAACTCTTGACAAACTTAATTCCTAGTATTATAATACATTTAAGTCAAATGTTCTAAAATTTGACAAATGGAGGTTTTTATGTCTGAATCTATTAGTAGGGAAGCAAAGAAAATTGAAATACTAAACACAGCAGAAAATCTTTTTGCACATTTTGGGCTAAAGAAAACTTCTCTTGAAGATATTGCTGAATCAATAGGTTATGCGAAAACATCAATTTATTATTATTTCAAAAGCAAATCGGATATTTTTAGAGCTGTTATTGAGAGAGAAACCAATATATTTATAAAAACACTTAATAAAGAGATAAATAAATATGAAAGACCAGAGGATAAATTAATAACATATTTTTTAATAAGAATGGATTATCTTAACAAACAAGTTAATCTAAAAAAAATTACTAAAAAGGTTATTACCGAATTACTTCCCCTTATAGATAAAGAGCGTGCTAAGTTTATTAATGCTGAAAAGGAAATTGTTGTTAATATTCTCAAAGATGGAATAAAAAAGAAAGTTTTTAAAATGGAAGATCCTGAGTTTGTTGCAATAACAATGATTTCAAGTATAAAAGGCTTGGAAACTTCACTATTAACATATTTAAATCGTAATACAACTACTGCTGATTACGAGGCAATACTTGACATTCTTTTTAATGGCATTTTAATGGAGAAAAGATGACTTTAATTATGAAAACAATAGTAATATTTATGTTTTTTTCCATTTTAGGATGGTTATTAGAAATGTCTTATCGTTCAATAGTAAATAAAAAACTAATAAATCCGGGATTTCTTCATATACCTTTTCTTCCTATTTATGGATTTGCCTCTTTATTTATATACTTTATACATATTTCAGATTTTAATGATTCCATAATTATAAAATTCTTTACTTACCTCATTGCTTTGTCTATTTTGGAGTTTTCTACAGGTTATTTTGTTAATAAAATTTTTAATACTCGTCTTTGGGATTACCGAGATCAAATGTTTAATATTGATGGTCATATATGTTTGGGGTTTTCGATTGTTTTTGCATCATTAAGTTTAGTACTAGATTTATCTTTTGGTATATTACTAAATAATTTAACTTTATTGTATCAAGAATTAACACTAATAAGTAATATCCTTATATATGCTTCTTTATTAATTATTATAATAGATTATGTGCTAACTTGGGCAAAAAGACTTTATGGTAAATATTATGATATTGAAGAGTTGGAACAAGAGTTTTTAGAATTATCAAGAGAAATTATTAAGCACCCTAAAATAAGAAGTTTAGATAAATATAATCACCATTTTGGTAAGTCTAGATTAGATCATGTTCTTGATGTTGCTTGGTTGTCTTTTAAAATATCAAAGTATTTTTCATTAAACAGTAAAGAAATAGTAAGAGCAAGTATTTTACATGATTTATTTTATTATGATTGGTTAAGAGAAGGTCCAAAATTACATGGATTTAGACATCCTGCTATAGCATTAAAAAACGCAGAACAGATTTATGAATTAACGGAAAGAGAAAAGGATATTATCTTAAAACATATGTGGCCACTAACAGTTGTGCCACCTAAATACTTAGAGTCATGGATAGTATCATTTGTAGACACATATTCGGCATTAAAAGATTATTTTGTTCCTGCTACTATGGGAGTGGTTGGTAAAAAAATAAACTATATTGAAAAGTTAAATGTAACTTTTCCTTTTAATATTAATAAAGGTTAAAACAAGGAGAAAGATGAAGAAAATTGTAGAATTAACGAGTCGATACTGGTATGTATTTATTATATTTACATTAGTTGCATCAATTGGTTCTGGCTATATGCTAACAAAATTAAAAATGAATAATGATTTAGTAGATTTTTTTCCTAAAAGTGACCCAGATGTTCAGACTTTTACAAGAACAGGAGAAAAGTTTGGTTCTTCTTATGTAAATATGATAACAATTAAAACAGATAATATTTTTACTCATAAAAATCTTACTATAATCAAGAATTTTACAAAAGAACTCGAAAAAATAGATGGCGTTGACCAGGTTATAAGTATTACAAATATTTTAGATGTGAAAAAAATATCAGGTGGATTAGAGGTTGGAAAATTAATTAATAAAGGCTTAATCCCTACAAAAAAAGAAGAACTTGATAAGTTAAAGAAATACACTTTATCCAAAGAAATGTATAGAAATAGTATTATAAGTAAAGATGGTAAAATAGCTGCTATCATTGAAAAAATTAAACCAACTGCAGATAAAGAAGCTATTTCTAAAAAAACTAAAGAATTGGCAGAAAAAATTAGTTCTAAAGAAAGTGGTATTAAGCCATTTTTTGGTGGAATGCCTTTTGCTATGTACTATGCAAATCAAATAGTGGAGGGGGATTTAAGTTTATTAACTCCCATGGTTGCTTTCTTGATTATATTTGTATTATTTATAAGCTTTAGGAGTGTTAAAGGAGTGGTTCTTCCACTTATTACTGTTGTTATTGCAACTTTAATAACTATGGGGCTAATGCCTGTTTTTCACACTCCGCTTACTATGTTATCTTCAATGATTCCCGTAGTATTATTATCTACTGGTACGGCATATGTTATACATTTAATAAATGCAGATAAAGAAGTTACTATAAAAAATCCAAATATTTTATTTAAGGATAGGTTAAATGAGATTTTTAATAAAGTTGGAACTCCAATTATACTTTCTGGCTTAACAACTGTCATAGGTTTTGTATCTCTTGTAACTGCTGACCTTACTCCATTAAAAGAATTTGGCATATTTATTGCTACGGGTATTTTTATAACATTAATTTTAACATTTTTTTTCGTTACATCTCTGCTAAGAATATGGCCTAAATCTATTTCAACTAGGCAAAACAATTCGCCAAGTCACCCTTCCAATTTTGCTTCGCAAGGAGGGGAGTCAAAAGATATAAATACAATAAATAATGAGTCAAAACATGATAAGACAATTATGGATAAGTTTTTTAGTAGTATTTCCGAGTTCATATTTGCAAAACCACTAGTTATTGTAATTATCACATTAATTATTACTATAGTTTCAATTATTGTTATTCCATCTATGAAAGAGGAGGTAAATTATTTTAAATATTTTGCTAAAGGTCATCCTGTTAGAGTTGGGGTAGATTTACTAGAAAAAGAATTTGGAGGTGCTTTACCTATTGTACTTGATTTTAAAACTTCAAATATTAAACACCCTGCATTTTTAAGAGTACTGGAAAAAACAGAAAAAAAATTAAAAACAGTAAATCATGTTAAAAATCCTCAATCTGTTGTTGGATTAATTTCAGAAATGAATGAAATAATGAATGGTCATAGACTTACCCCTAATACAATTAAAGGTGTTGAAAATCTCTGGCTTTTTATTGATGGCAAAAAAGAATTAACATCAATGGTTGGTAATAATAAAAAAGAAGCTCTTATTCAGGTATCACTAAATAAAAGTGATACTCCTACTATTGTTTCTGCATCTAAAGATGTAAAAAAGATAGTTAATGCAATACCTTTAAGATGGGCATTATTAAAAAAAACTAACTTAAAAAATGATAAAGTTAAAAATGAAAAGCTTCTTGATATTCAAATTAAATCTATATTGTCAGAAATAGAAGATGATTTATTTATTGCTAAATTAAATATTAAAAATAAACCTGAATTTATTAAAGAACTTAAACAAAATTTAATAGCTTCAAAGCCACCTTTAAATATATGGAAAGATGTTATAAGTAAATCATTAAATGATTATATTTCTTCTGAAAATTCAGAAGTTGAAATTACAGATGATAATGTAAAAAGAGAATTAATAAATTCAATTTCTAGCTTAAAAAAATGGGATAATACAAAGGTAAAAGAAATACTTTCAGCAAAAATAGATAAAAGTGAAATAGAAGATGATCCTGAACTTGTTGATGTTTTTGCAAAATCATTAAATTTTGTATGGAAAGATGCTGAAAAGAACGCTAGAGTAATAAGTATGATGAATATATTAAATAAATACCTTTCATCACCTGTAAATAAATCAAACTCAATGCTTCTACAACGCCTAAAAGGTGATTTTTGGCAATTTACTGAAAGCGAAGTTTGGATTTCTGAAAGTGATTACAAGAAAATTACAGGAAATACTCCTTCAAAAATATTTGAATTTTCTGTTATTGAAACAGGAATTACAAAAATTCTTGCGAATATACAAACAAGACTTCTTACAAGCCAGATGCAAAGTCTTGGAATGGCAATATTTTTAGTTTTAATTTTACTTATGATACAACTTAAATCTTTTTTTGGAGGGCTTTTAGCCATAGTTCCGGTAGTATTTACTATTATTTTTAATTTTGGATTAATGAGCATTACTCAAGTTCCTTTAGATAATGCAACAATGATGATTGCAAGTATTGCTATTGGAATTGGAATTGACTATACAATTCATATTATTTCTAGATTTAAAAAAGAATTTTTAAGAACCCAAGATATACATGAGGCATTGAGTATTACAATCAGGACTGCAGGAAAAGCTGTTTTAATTAATACTTTTTCTGTTATGTTGGGATTTTTAGTTCTTATTTTTTCTGAACTAGAGCCTTTAAGAAGATTTGGATACCTTACCGCCGTAACTATGATTATAAGTGCAGGAAGTGCAATAACAATCTTTCCTGCAATTGTACTTGTTACAAAAGCATCATTTATGACTAAATTAAATAAATCAAAAAAAAAGGAGGAGATGAATAATAAGATAGTTTATACAATAAAAAAAGAGAATTAGTTAAAAGAGTAATTTTTATTAACCAGGTGGATTTTCACCAATATTAGAGGAGAAAAAAATGAACAAAACAATGATTTTAACAGGAATTATGACTTTCCTATTTACAATTACAATTTTTGCAGGAAACGCTGATAATTACTTAAAAAAGGTTGACGAAATGATTGACCCGGGAAAAGATATGACGGGTACTGTAAAAATGGTTTTAATAGATAAAAGTGGTAAGTCTGAAGAAAGGGATATGAAAACTTACAGAAAGGGAGAAAAGAAAATATTCTTTTTTCAAAAACCTGCAGGAGTGAAAGGAGTTGCTTTTTTAAGTCTTTCTGATAGTAAAATGTACATTTATATGCCTGCATTTAAAAAAATTAGAAGAATTGCATCTTCTGCAAAAAATGAAAACTTTATGGGAACAGATATGTCTTATGAAGATCTTGCTGAAACAAATTATAGTAAAAAATACACTCCTACAATAGTATCAGAAACAGATAAATATGTTGTGTTAAAACTTACTGCAAAAAAAGGGGGAGATGCTGCATATTCTAAACTTATTATTAAAGCAGATAAAAAAACATGGCTTAGAAAATCTATAGATTTATATAATAAAGCTGGAAAATTAGTAAAAAAAATGAAAGTAACTAAATCTTCTATTATAGGTGGTTATCCAACTCCTTCTGAAATTTTAATGAAAGATATTTCATCAGGTCACTCAACTAAAATGGTAATGAACAACATAAAATATGATTCAGGATTAAAATCTTCACTATTTTCAAAGCGTAAGATAAAAAGGATTAAATAGGAGTAAATAATTATGAAGAATATTCTTTTTTTAATGTTGTTGGTATCTTTTTTGTTTAGTGCTAATACTTTATTTTCAGATGATACTGAAATTGGAGGATTTTTAAAATCTGATTATAGATTTTTAGTTGATAAAGATAAAGAAGATGTTCCTTTTAATGATACATTTTCAAATTTACATATTAAATTACATAAAGATGTATCTGATAATATTGCAATAGAAGCAAGTGGTGAAACTAGAGTTTATGGTATGACGGGAGTATCAACTCCTGCTGATATGTCAGATCCCAATAAGCAATATGTTGTAGATCCTATGTTGTGGGAAATGTATGTAGATTTTTATGATTTGGGTATTGAAGGAATTGATTTAAGAATTGGAAAACAAATTATTGCTTGGGGTAAAGCTGATAGGATTAATCCCACTGCAAATTTAAATTCTGATGATTTTTCTGATATTTTTAATTTTGGAGAACAAATTCCAACTTTTGCAACTAAGTTAAATTATGAGTTGAATGAGGAGTTTGCTATTGAATTAATATGGCTTCCAACAATGAAGCCTGCTTTAATGCCACGAGATGCTTCCATTCAAATGGGGGGAGAATTAAAAAGTGTCTTAGCTCCTTATCAGGAGAAATTAGGTTCTCTGCCCGCGGGAATGGTTGTTACTAACCCAACAGTTAGAGTTAATACACCAGAATATGATTTAAGACATTCAATGCAAGCAGTAAAAATAAAAGGAACTCTTTTTGAGATTGATTATTCATTAAGTTATCTTCATGGTTATGATGATATCCCTACTCCAGAAAAAGTAAATATTTCTTTGACTACAGATGGAAATACTGTAAATACAGAAATAGATATGAATTTCTTTGAATATAATGTATTGGGTATGGATTTTGCAGGTGAGTTAGCTGGAATGGGATGGTGGATAGAGTCTGCTTTATTTTTACCTGTTGATGGTGTAAATGTTGCCGTAACTGCTCCTGATTTTACAACAGGACAATCAAATACTCAACATACTGAAATTTTTGATGATTCTCCATATGTAAAAGCAACTATAGGTATTGATTACACATTTTCATGGAGTATGTATATTAATCTTCAATATGCTCATGGTTTACCAATGGAAAGAGGTAAAGAAGAAAATATAAATGATTATATTTTTGCTCGTATTGAACAAAAGTTTAATCATGATAAATTAAAACTTATTATGAATTTAGCTGGCGGAATAACGAATAAAGATGATATTGAAAACAATTATGGATATCTTGTTAATCCTGAATTAAAGTGGTTTCCTTATGACAGTACTGAACTTACACTTGGTGGTGATATAATAGGCGGAAAAGGGAATAATTTTTTTACATCTCTAGAATCATATGAAATGCTGTATATACAGGCAAAAGTTAATTTTTAATGTTAAAAAGTAAATAAAATTCATATTTATACAAAAATTAATACTTAAATTTTTAATTAACCTTCGGAATAAATAGTAATTTATATTTTTCGTAAAGTTACTTAAAGACTTATTTGCAAATACATAAACCTTATTATATACAATAATAAGCAACAAATGGAGAGTATTAATAAAAATAAAAATTAAAAAATATAAAAATCATAAAAAAAATGGAACTTTTTGCAAAAAAATGTATCAATATATAAGTAACTAAATTCCTAGTAGGAGGAAAAATGAGAAATTTATCAAATTTAGTACTTATTATAATGTTATTAACAACAACATTCCTTTTTGCAGATGAAAATAGTGAGTTTAAAAAAGCAAAGTCTTATTGTGTTGAAAAATCACATAGATTATGTTTGAAATCTCTAAAAAAATTTAATAAAAAATATCCTAAATCTAAATTTAAAAGAGAAGCTATTCTTCTTGAAGCTAAATCGTTAAATAGAAGATATAATAAATATAAAGCATTGAAGATTTTAGAAAGTTTTACTAGAGACTCTAAAAAAGATAAAATACATATAGAAGCAATTAGTCTATATATAGATTTATATATCTATCAAAAAGGAATCTATAATACAAAAAATTTTAAAAAAGTGTACAATCTTTTAAATGCTAATTATAATATATTTAAAAAAAATAAAAGCTTAAAAAATAGAATGCTTAAAAATTATTATAAATTATATTCTAATTCATATTATAGTAAAGATAAGAAAAAAATTGTAAAGGATGTAAAAAAAAGATTACTTGAACTTTCTGATACAAATTCATTAAAAGCTAGATATTATTACACTCTTGGAAATATAAGCTTATATCAAGCAAAAAATCAAAAATCAATTTCTTATTTAAATACTGTAATTAATGAATTTCCTAGTGGGAGATATTATTATGATGCACTTTATGCCTTAGTGAATTATTACAGTAGTAAGCAACAATTTATAAAATCTGTTGAAATATTAGAAAAAGCTAAAAAAAGAGTTACTATTTTATCAAAAAGATTTTATGAAATATCTAATAAAATCGCTTATATCAAAAATCCAACTATGAGCGTTTATACAAATTATACATTTTTACCTAATAATGCCCCAATAGTTACATTAAATTACAGAAATAGCAGTAAACTTGATATAAATATTGTAAAAGTTAATGATGTGAAAAAATTACTTCCTAAGAATGGATATTATAATCAAATTAATGCTTTAAATGCTTATCAAAGTTTATCTAAAAATGATAAAAATATTATTAAAACTTGGAATAAAAAATTAATTAATAAAAAAGATTATAAATATCATAATGAAACAATAAAATTAAAAAAATTAAAGCCAGGTACTTATATTTTATATGCTAAAACCCAAAAAGGTATTAAAGCTGCAACTGTTATAAATGTAAGCGAATATGCACTAGTTGTTAAAGCGGCTCCAAATAAATTTTTAGCTTATGTTGCAAATGCGATAACGGGTATTCCTGTTGCGAATGCAGATGTTTATATAACTTTAAATAAGTATAACTATAAAAATAGTAAGTATGAAATAATAGAAAAATCAGGAAAAACTGATGATAGTGGTGTTTTTACACTTGATGATGAAGATTTTAATAAAAAAAGGTATTCAGCTCCTAGTATTTCAATTTTAGCAACAAAAAATGGTAATACTGCATTTAGTAATACCTATGGAGGATATTATTATTGGAATTATTATGATAATTATTCATCGTATTCTTTTACTGATAGACCAGCTTATAGGCCTAAAGAGGAAGTTTTTTATAAATCTTTTATAAGGCTTCAAAAAGATGGTAAATATACAATTCCTGATGAGAAATTTAAAGTAATAATAATGGATACTAAAGGTAAAAAGGTTGTAGAAAAAGAAGTTACTTTAAGTAAAGCTGGTACTTTAAGTGGTAGTTTTAAAATAGATAAAAATGCACCTTTAGGGCAATATACTATGTATATTTTAAATTCAAAAGGTAGTTATATTTATAGAAATTATGGTTATTTTAGAGTAGAGGAATATAAACTTCCTGAATTTAAGATGACAATTAAGTCAAAAAATAATATTTATAAACCAGGTCAGAAAATAAGAGTTGAAATTGATACACAATACTATTTTGGTGGTGCTGTAAAAAATGCAAAGGGTGAAGTTTTGGTATATGAACAACCTTACAGATATTATTATTGGTATAGAAGACCTTATTATTGGTATTATAATAATTGGCGACAACAGCAAAATCCTTATGCTTCTTATGGTAGTTATAAAGGTACATTATTAAAAAGATATAAAATTAAAACAGATAAGCATGGCAAGGCTTTTATTGAAATAAAAACAAAATCAATTAAACAAATTGACAGAGAGCTAAGGAAAAGATATGGTAAAAATTATATAAATTGGTTAAAAAATGAGAAAAACAGTAAAATATTATCTTATTATAGTCGTTATGAATATTATAATTATTATTACAGATATTATTATTCTTATGATAGAAAATATATGATGGAAGTAAGATTAACTGATAAATCAAGAAGAGAAATTATAGGAAATAAAGAATTTAAAGTTACTGAGAATCCATTTTACATAAATTTAAGACCAATTAAATATGTTTATGAACCAGATGAAAATATTTCTTTGAATATGAAAGTTTCTAATGCAAATGGAGAAGCTGTTAAAGTTAAAGGTAAATTAAAGATTTATAAATATTATTATAATCAAAAGGCTAAAAAGGGAGAAAATAAATTTATAAAAGAATTTTTAGTTGATATGCCACAAAAAGATAATTTTATATATAATTTTAAATTAAAAAAAGAAGGTTATTACTATGCTGTTTATGAAGTAAAAAACGGTAAGAATGTTATTACAGGTGCAACTTATATTTATATTTCAAATACAAAATATGCTAAATTGTATGTAGATAAAGATATTTCAGTTATTCCTGATAAGGACTATTATAAGCCAAATGAAAAAGCCAAAGTTTTAATAACAAGTAAATATCCCGACTCCTATGTTTTAATTACAATAGAAGGCGAAACTATATTTAAATATCAAATTGAATATATAAAGGAAGGTAGTAAGATTATTGAATTACAACTTGATAAATCAATGACTCCTAATGTTACAATTAAAGCTGGCCTTATTACTAATTTAGCATATCATCAAAATCAAAAAGAAATAATTATACCTCCTTTGGATAGATTTTTAACTATTAATGTAGAAAAAAGTAAAGATGTATTTCAACCAGGTGAGGAGGCCGAATTTAAAGTTAAAGTTACTGATTATAAAGGAAACCCTGTAAAAAATGCAGAATTATCATTGGGTATAGTTGATAATTCTATTTATTATATTCAAAGTGATTATGCTAAAGATATTCAGCAGTTTTATTATTCAAAAAGGAATCAACTATCTGTAAATACCACTAATTCTTTTTATAATACAACATATTATAATAAGGATAAAGGTGTTAAATTTAAGCAAAAAATATCATTAGATGGAGCTAAAGAAGAAAGTTTTGGTGCTGGAGATATGGAAAGTGAAAAATCTGTTATGGCTGATGAAATTTCAACTGGTAGTATAAGATTTTCTAGTCGTGGTTCTGGAGGCGGAAAAAGTAGAAGGCGTTCTGTAAGTAAATCAGCAGCAAGGCCAATGAAAAAAAGAAAGTTGGCATCTAATAAAGATAGTAAAGCAAAGTATGATTTTGATGATGATAGTGTTTCTGGACAAACAGTTAAAAAACCTAATTTTAAAAATGTAAAAGTTAGAACAAAATTTGCATCAACGGCTTTCTGGAGTCCTTCTTTTATTACAAATGAAAATGGAGAAGCAACTATAAAAATGAAGTTTCCTGAAAATTTAACTTCATGGAAGATTGTTGTAAGAGGTATTACTCCTGACACTATGATAGGAGATGTAAAAACAACAGTAAGAACTAAAAAAGATATTTTAGTAAGATTACAAGCTCCTAGATTTTTCTTAGAAAGAGATAGGGTTACAATTAGTGGAAATATTCATAACTATAGTGATAAAGATGATTATTTTGATGTAAAATTAGATGTTAATGGTGGATTAAAATTTTTAGATTCAGATAAATTTAAAAAGATTTTTATTAAAAAGGGGGAAGATAAGAGACTTGATTTTAATTTTGATGTAATAAAAAAAGGAGAGGCGGAAATTACTTTATATGCTAAATCTAGTAAGGGTAGTGATGCAATGATGTTAAAGTATCCTATTAAAATATATGGAAGTTTAAAAACAATTAGTGATGTTTCAAATACAAGTGAAAGAACTATTTCTAAACTGATTTTACCTGCTGACAGAATTAAATCAGGTACTAAGCTAGAAATTTCAGTTGCTCCTTCTATTGCTATGATTACTTTATCATCATTAGATTATTTGGCACAATACCCTTATGGTTGTGTAGAACAAACTATGAGTAGGTTTTTACCAACAATAATTGCATTAAGAATGGTAAGAGAACTAGGGCTTGATACAAGTTTTTTTAGTAAGGGTAAAAATATTGATGATATGATTAATAAAGGTTTAAAAAGATTATATGATTTTCAGTTATCCAATGGTGGCTGGGGTTGGTGGAAAAATGATAGATATAATCAATGGATGACAGCTTATGTCGTTTATGGTTTATCTGTCGCAGTAGATACCGATGTTAAAGTTAATCAAAAAATACTTAAAAGAGGGATTACCGCTTTAAGGAATTCATTAAAATATAATAAATCTAATATTCATACTATGGCTTATGCCCTTTATGCTCTTTCTTTTAGTAAACAAACAGTTAAAAAAGCATTAAATAGAGTTTATAAAAAAAGAGATAAATTAAATGCCTATTCAAAAGCCTTGTTAGCGATTACAATGCATAAACTAGGTAAAGATAAAAAAGCTAAAATATTATTAAGAAATTTAGAAGATGATGTTCATGTTGATAAAAAGAATAATACTGCTTTTTATGGAAACAATTATTATTGGTATTGGTATAATGGAAGTGTAGAATCAACTGCTTTTGTATTAAGAGCATATTTAATGATAGACAAAAATAATAAAAGAGTAGAGCAACTATTAAAGTGGTTGGTTTATAACAGAAAGGGTAACCGTTGGAATCATACTAAGGATACTGCACATGCTGTTTATGCATTAACTGATTATTTAAGAGTTTTTAAACAAATTACTAAAAATGGTGAAATTGATGTTAAATTAAATGGTAAACTTATTAAAACTATAAAATTTGATAAAGACAATATTATTAAGCATTTAAATGGTTGGGGCTTAACTTTTGAAGATAAGGATTTAAAAACAGGAGAAAATGTCATAGAATTTGTTAAAAAAGGTAAGGAAAATATATATTTTTCAAATTTTTTAACATATTTCTCTCAAGAAGAGCATATAAAAGCAGATGGACATGAATTAAAAGTTAGAAGGAAATATAAAAAGATACTTAAAAATGGTAAATTTAAAATTTTAAAGGAAGGAGATACTGTTAAAAGTGGAGATAGGATAGAAGTACAGTTAGATATATATTCTAAAAATAATTATCAATATATTATGGTTGATGATTTCAAGCCTTCTGGAATGGAAAATGTGAGGTTTACTAGTGGTGGAAGTAGTGCTGGTGGAACTTATGCAAATATGGAAATCAGAGATGATAAAACAGTGTTTTTTGTAAGCTATATGAATCAGGGTAAACATGTAATTAAATATGAATTAAGAGCAGAAATACCAGGAATATTTCATTCTATGCCAGCAAAAGTAAATGCTATGTATGTTCCAAGGTTAAAGGGAAATTCAAGTAGTACAATTTTAAAGATTAAAGATTAGAGCTGTTTCAACCAAACAAAGTTTGTTTTACACAGAAAATTTAACCTAAGGTTTAAATTTCAATATTCTGGAAAATTAATTGATAATTTAATAAATAAGCAGAAATTATCTCTTTAAATATGTGTTTTGGAAGGATAATTTTAAAATGTATGTTTCAATTAAAAATTTGATGTTTCAATTAAAGCAATGGAGGAATATGGAAATGTATAATCGTAAATGGATTAGGTTAAGTTGTTATGATTATTCAAAAGAGGGTAGTTATTTTGTTACAATAAATACATATAAATTTAAATGTTTATTTGGTAAAATTGTTAATGGCGAAATGATATTAAATAATAGTGGTAAAATAGTTGAAAATGAATTATTAGCAACAGAAAGAATAAGGAAAAATGTATTTATTCCCATATATGTTATAATGCCAAATCATATTCATTTTATATTGGAAATTCGTTCAAATAATAATATATGTAGGGATAAGGCGTTGCCTTATCCTGTGATTAATAATTCAAATAATAATAATGATATATGTATTAGGGATAATGCGTTGCCTTATCCCATGATTAATATTAAAAATAATAAAAATGATAATATATGTAGGGATAATGCGTTGCCTTATCCTGTGATTAATATTAAAAATAATAAAAATGATAATATATGTAGGGATAAGGCGTTGCCTTATCCTGTGATTAATAATTCAAATAATAATAATGATATATGTATTAGGGATAAGGCGTTGCCTTATCCTGTGATTAATATTAAAAATAATAAAAATGATAATATATGTAGGGATAATGCGTTGCCTTATCCTGTGATTAATATAGAGGACGAGGCAACGCCTCGTCCGTACTATGGGGATTTAGGGAGAAAGGATAAATTAGGAAATATTATTGGGCAAATTAAATCAATTTCATCAAAGAAAATTAGGAAATTAAATAAAAATAATTATCAAAAAATATGGCATTGGAATTATTATGAGCATATCATTAGAAATAAGAATGAATATTTAAAAATTGAAAATTATATTAAATATAATCCCAAAAATTGGAGATAAATAATTATATTTATATATTAAAAATCATAGTAAAGACTTTTGGCTTTACTATAAGAGCAAAGATTTAAAGCTTTGCGAATAAAAATAAAATAAAAAAAAAGGCCCACAAAAGCGAGCCTTTTGAATATTTAGAATAAGTTTAGACTAGAAAGTCATGTTGTATCCAAGAGATAATCCAAGATTAGTTACATCTTTAAGACCAGCTTTATCACTTAATCCCATTCTATACCATAATCCAGCACTAATTCCCATATTTTCAGCTAATTTCATATCAAAAACACCTTTAAGTGATAATTGTCCATCACCAAAACCAGGTGCATCATCACCTTCAGCTTGAAGATTTGGAACATCATAATAAATATGAAGTTTAGTAGCCATTTTAGGATTGATTTTATACCCTACAATACCAACAAAATTTACAAACATTCCTTTTCCATATTTAATGGTCATTTTACCCATGCCCATATCTATTTCTTTTTCTTTTTCAAGAGACATAGAAAAGTTCATCCAGAATCCCCAGATAATTTTGCTTACTTCAGGGCTGTCAATAGCAATATTTAATCCAAAGCCTAAAGGTTGGTCAAAATTGCCATTTTCATCTCTATCATCCATATACATTTCAGCAAATGGAGCGTTGATATAAGCAGTAGTTGTTAAATCCATAGCTCCCATTGCTTTAGAGAATACAAAACCTAACTGAGCTGCACCAAATAATTGTTTAGTTGAATTATCACCTGTTGATGACATATTAAAAATAGGAAGAGATAATGCTACATGCATTTCATCATTAATACCATAAGCAAATGATAAACCTGAAGCTTGACTATCCAAAAATGTAAATGCATTTCCGCCAGGTCCGGCCATATTTATTCCCATTCCAAAACTAGTTCCTTTACCCATGAAGTCAATTTGAGTTGTAGAATCACCTTCTTCAGGACTATACATTGTGAAACCTGCTGATGCTGATAATTTCATTTTTCCTGCACCTACTGCTTGAGCAGTTTTAGCAAATGCTGTTGAGAATACCATTGCTGCTGCTGCAACTAATAGCAAAGTAAGTTTTTTCATTTTTCCTCCTATTAAATAAACGAAAACTTAAAAACTATGCTTTGGACGAAAATATTAAAAAAATATTCATTTTATTTTTAAAATATATTCCATCAAAACTATGCCATACAATATATGCTCTATTATTCTAATGTCAAGTTTTAGGGATAAAGATTTTATTCTTATTTCTAATTGTTTGATATTAAAGCTAAAAAGGGTATATCTTTTTTTGATGTAAATAAAATAAGTTGATAGAAAAATAAAAATATAAATTATGTTTTAAAATAAGTATAAATACTTGACAAATCAAAGAATTAATAGTTTAATTATGATAGTATTGTTTATTGGGGGTTCCATGTATAAATTATTATTCGTTGTTTTTATAACATTTTTTATTTACTCGTGTGGTAATATAGATTCAGAAAACAACACAATAGATCTAGAGTCGTCTAGGGTATTAAGTATTTCTCATAATTCTAAAGACTCTAGAATGAGTATTAATTCTGCTATTATAAATAAAGATTATAAATTTAATCTTAAAAGCAGTAAGTTTATTGCTGATGAGTATCTTTTATACGAGGGGGACTTACCAGAAGGCTTAATGCTTGATTCTACAACTGGGGTTATTTCTGGTTCTCCTGTTGAATCGGGTAATTTTAATTTTAAAATTGGATTGAAAAATTTAGATTCTGATGATATAAAAATTATTCCTCTCAATATTTCTGTAGATAAATTAGTAAATCTCTATAAAAGTATAGAGAGTTTTATTGACATATCAAAAACCGCTCAAGATAGTTTACATGAAATAAATCATGAAGGCCATATTTTATTTTCAAAACCATTTTTCTTTTTTTATGGAACCTCTGTATCTTCTTTAACTGTTTGTAAGGAAGGATATATTAAAATAGGAAGTACTTCTTGTAATCCTGCTACTGATATTGATGGAAATCAAAATGTCATTGCTCCATTTGCTGATTCTGCATTAAAGTTAACAAGTAATTCAAAAATATACTATCAAGAAAGAGGATTAAGTCCAAGAAAAATGTTAATTATACAATACAAAAATCTTGAAAGAGATGGAGATTCTGGTTCAGAATATAATTTTGAAATAATAATACATGAAGATAGTGGAAATATTCAATTTTTATACAACCTTTCTCATCCTGGTTTAAATGGAAATAGTAATGACAGAGCTTATCTGGGCAGTCATGCGTTTATTGGTATAACATCTTTAAGTAAGAGATTTGAAGTTATTAAAAATCAGCCTAAGATTTTTAGGGGTACTGTTATTACATTTCATGCACCTCCAGCAAATACTGATTTAAATTATAATAGTAATACTAAATGGTTGAATAATAGATATATAACAAGTAATGTGGTAAGTGATTATGTTGATATTGCAAGATATAATAAAGACGCAAAAGTTTGTACATCAAATTCAAACTGTCCTCTTTCTAATAAATGTATTGATGGTTACGAGGGGAAACGATGTGCATCATTTGATTTAACCGACTCTTTATTATATGATACAAATTTTCAAGTAAGTTTACCTTTTACATTTAATTATTATGGAAATTCATATAATGATTTTTATGTTACTGAAAATGGTTATATATATTTTGGAGCAAAAAACAGTTCAAATATTAATTTTCCTAAAAAAGACGAACCTAATCATGATAATAGTGTACACTTAAATTCTATGCCTGTAAATAATTCTATTTTACCTATGTTTTCTGATATTAATTTAAAATCTACAATGGGAGGGCATGTTACATATAATGTGATTGGAACATCACCTAAAAGAAAAGCTATCGTTATGTATGATGAAGTTAGGATTTCAGATGGTAATACTGTACATAATTGTTCTTTTGAGTTGGTTTTACATGAAAGTTCAAATGTAATTGAATTTTTATATAGTGGTGGTAATGAATCAGATATTTGTTTAGGAAGAGCCTCGACTGTTGGTTTAAAAAAAGATAATAGTGATTTTATTGAAATTGCTGCAAATAATAGAGCATTAGGGCAGGGTAAATCGATTACTTTTGTACCAGATGACGGTAATGCAAGTTCATACACTTGGGTTGGTGTTGGTAATGAAAAACCAACTGCTTTATTTCCAAATTCAAAAGATGTTAATATTAGGAGTATATATTTAAATAAAGTAAATAGCTCATTTATTGATTTACCACTAAGAGATATTGAAACGAATCCAGTTCCAACAGATTTTGGAGAAGATATTGAAGAATTATATTTAGATGATACTCAAATGAAGCCATACAGTATTTATGATTTAGACAATGCGAATGGTTCTGGCTATACTTTTAAATTTAAAGATAAATTATATAATAAACTATTTGTTGATGGACACGGAGCTGTTAGCTTTGGTAATGCTGAAACAGCTGAAATGGTTATTGCTCCAATGTGGGGAGATGTTTATTATCAGTCAGAGTTGGAGTCATTAGAAACTCCTTACGAAGATGTTGAAAATGATTTTATGTGGATTGCTAATTCAGCAGGAGATTCATTATCTAAAATTAATACTCATACCGGTGTTTTAATTGGTGAATATGGTGTTGGTGATAACCCATCAAGAACTGCAGTTGGATTTGATGGAAGTGTTTGGGTTGGTAACAGAAGCAGTCATGATGTAACAAAGTTAAGTAGAAATGGTGACTTTATTTGTGAAGTAGATTTAAATTGGGGTTGTGGACCAAGAGGGCTTGCTCTAGATAAAGATGAAAATTTATGGGTAGGATGTTATTCTGGTGGTTATATTTATAAAATAACTGATACGAAAATAGAACCTTCTGCAAGTAATAATTATGCTCCAAGATGTAGGATATTAGATTTAAGGGCTCCAAATGACCATAGTAGTAATTTAGCCTTTAAAGGAAATAGCTATGGAACTTATGGTTTAGCTTTTGATAAACATGGTATTTTATGGTCATCAGGTTTAGGCTATCATAGAACAATAAGGATAGATACAAATAAAAATCCTGGAGAAAACGGTTTTTACAAATCCTATCCTTCACCAGGAAATAAAACTACTTATGGAATTGTTGTTGATTATGAAGATAGACTTTGGTATGGAAATTGGTATAATGGTAATAATATTGGTGTAATTAGGGCAACTTACAATCCTAGTACTGATAGTCTTATAGAAAAAGATGTGCTACCTGCAAGAACTAATGCTACTCCTAGTGGTGGTGGTGTTGCTATTGATAGGCAAGGTAATATTTGGGTTGCACATGGTAGCACTAATCAAATAGGTAAATATTCACCTGATGGTACTCCTTTAGCTTTATTTAA
>JAMOQH010000193.1 GCA_027064085.1 bacterium
CTAATAATAAAATAAATAATATTTCTTCATTAAAAAACTTAAAAAACTTAAAATATTTAAATTTATCAAATAATAAAATAAAAAATATTCCTTATAATTTTAGTGATTTAGATAAATTAATTATTTTAGATTTAAGCAATAATAACATTAAAGACATTTCATTTGCAAAAAAAATGAAGAATTTAAAAGTTTTGATTATTAAAAATAATCCTATTGAGTTTGAAAGTAATTCAGAATTAACTATTATTAAATAAAAGCAAGATTATTATATAGTTGCTAAAAAAAATGATTAAACTTTATAACAATGCAGATACAGAGTGTTTATGATTAATATTGTAAATAACTTTTGCAAATAATGGAGCCATAGATATTTCTTCATACCATGGATGCTCTATAGAAAATTCTTTACCCAAATTTACTGCATCTGTACCAAGTATTTTTTTGAAAATTCCTTCTTTATATGCTTTATCAAACTTTTCCACGGCGTTACCATTAAAGTAGGGGAGAGAAGTTGCTATATAAATATCTTTTGCTCCATTTTTCTTTAATTCTGTAATCGCAGAAATTAAAGTACCTCCTGTTGCTATCATATCATCAACAATAATAAGGTTTTTATCCTTTACATCGCCTAAAAGCTTCATATTTGCAATTGTAGAGGCTTTTGAGTAGTTACGCTCTTTATCTATTACGGCTATACCAAAATGAAGAGCATTGGAATAAATACGAGCTCGTTCTGTGCTTCCCATATCAGGTGCAACAACAACAGTATTTTCTTTCTCTAAGTTTAAGGACTTAAAATAGTTTATAAATGTTGTAGAGGCATGTAAATTTTCTAATTTAGCTTTTGGAAAAAAACCTTGTATTGCTTCAGCATGTATGTCAAGAGTAATAATTCTATTTACCCCTGCGGATTCAAGATGTCGGGCTACCAGCTTGGCGGTTATGCCTTCTCTTGATTTTCTTCTTTCTTGTCGTGCATAAGGAAATTGAGGAATTACAGCAGTGATACTATCAGCATCTGCATATCTTGCTGCATCTATAGCTGTTAAAAGTGCAAAAAAGTTGTCATTTATATTATTTTTAGAGTTTGGATCATCAATATTTTGAAATATGTATATATCATTTCCCCTTACATTATTTTTAATAATTGTTTTAACCTCTCCATTAGCAAAGTAATATTCTTTAGAACCAGGAATGCAAATAGAGTGATTTACCATTTTTTTTAATTCTTTTATAACTTTTTTATAAAAAGGAACACCAGAGTTGCAAGCTATAAGTGATAATTTTCCTCTATCCATTTATTTCTCCTCTTGAGATTGAGCGTATAGTAATTCAGCAACTGAAAGTTTATGATTAATATGAAAGATAACTTCTGCAAATAATTTTGCAACAGAAACTTCTTGATACCATGGGTGTTTATTAATGAATTTTTGACCCCAAAAGACAGCATCTGTACCAACAACTCTTCTGATTTTACCTTCTTTATAATAGTTATCAAACTTCAGGTAGGCTTGTCGGTTAAAAAAAGGCATACTTGTGTATATCTCCACAGACAAGGCTCCCTTTTCAAGTAGTATATCAATTGCTTTAAAAATAGTATTTCCTGTAGATATCATGTCTTTTACCATTATGACATGCTTGTTTTTTACATTGCCGACAAGTTGAAATTCGAATTTATCATCAATTTCAGAACTAATTGTATATGCTCTAACTATGGCCATATCAACTTTTAATTCTGATGCATAATATCTTGCAACTTCTGCTGCCCCTAAATCATGAGCTACAATAACTAAATTATCATAATTAGGTTTTAATTTTTTTATATATTTGATAAATTCTCTTGAAGCATACATGTTATCTAATTTAGCTTTACTAAAAAAACCTTGTATAGCTTTTTCATGTATATCAAGTGTTAATATTCTGTCAACACCTGCATCTTCAAGCATTGAAGCGATTAATCTTGCTGCAATACCTTCTCTTTTACTTGTTTTTTCATGTTTGGAGTAAGGAAATTGAGGAATTACTGCGGTTATGCTATCCGCATCAGCGTTTCTTGTAGCATCTATTGCTGTTAAAAGAGCCATTATATTATCATGAAGTGAATTTATATCATTCATTTGTGGACTATCAAATGCCTGAATAATGTATACATCATTCCCTCTAATATAGTTCTTGATTTCTGTCTTTATTTCTCCGTTTGCAAATTTTGTTTCAATTGTTCCTGGGGTATGAATATTTTTAATACCTAATGTTCCAAAATACCTTTTATTGATTTTTTGTAATTCATTAAATACTCTGTTAAAAAATGGTTTACCTGCATCACAAGAAAAGATTGATAGCTTTCCACGGTTTTCCATAAAAGCAACTCCTATTATAGAAAACTGTATTATTAATTATTTTTCTAATTATTTCAAGTTTGATAGATAAAATACTTAAAATTTTTGTTTTTATTTTTTATTTCACTCCAATTAGGATACTTTTATATAAAAGTATATTTATATATTTAACTTATTCTTTAATTACAGCCTATTGGGTATAAACCAATATTTTGATTATTTGCACCTCCTTTAAACTATTATCTAAGCAGAGAGGATATCTTAATAAATCAAAAGAAACCATTCTGGATATTGTTTAATTTTAATAAATCTCTTGATTAGAATAATGTTTTTGCACAAATTATTAAAATAATATATAATAATTTGTTATTCCTATATTTTGGGTTTACGAAGCATTAATGATTTTGATGAAAGGGGGCCTGCGTTTGGACCGTCATTGATGATTAAGTATAGGGTTGTGGAGTAGATTATTAATCTTTATTCTATTCATTAATTTAAGCTTGGGAGAGTTATGAAATACTTGTTTATAGCGGTACTATTTTTTTTAACAATCATAGACATATATTCACAAGAAAATAAAGTTTTAACCGTAGGATATGAGTTGTCATCACCTTTTGTAGTTAAATCTAATGGAAAATTGCAAGGTCCATCTGTTTGGTTATGGGAAAAGGTTGCAGAAGAGAATAACCTTAAATATAAGTATGTTGAGTTAAGTTTTAATGATTTATTAAAAGGATTGAGTGATAGAACAGTAGATATTGCTCTATCTCCGCTTACAATAACAAGTAAAAGATCGAAAAAAATGGATTTTTCTACTCCTTATTATATAGCTCATTTAAATTAGAAAAGTATAGACTTCTCCCTATTAAATATTATCCTCAGTTTTATGCTATGGGAATGAATAAAGATTTACCTGTATCATTAAAGCATAATATTAATTTAAAGATATTAAGCAATATTGAAAAAATGGACTGGAAAGTTTTATTGTCTGAATATAATTTTGATTAATTTATTTATTTTATTACTTTCTTAACCTTTTTAACCGCAGAATAATTTTTGATATTATTTGCTGATAACTTAAGCTTTTTCAAGTTTTCTAAATCTTTTAGTGCGGTAATATCTGTTATTTTGTTATTAGCAATATTAAGCATTTCAAGTTTTTTTAAATTTTTTAAGGGAGAAATATCTTTAATTTGATTACTAGATAAATAAACTTGTTCTAAATTTGTTAAATTACTTAATACTGAAATGTCAGTAATTTTATTTCTAGTTAAATTTAAATATATTAAATTTTTAAAATTAGATAAAAATGATATATCTTTTATTCCTCTTCCTCTAAAATCTAATCTTACTATTTTATCAAAATCTACTTGCCCGACTTCAGACTTAATTAGTGTTTTCAAACTTACTGAATCGTTTTTAATATTAGATATTACTTCTTTTGAAGCTTGTTCTGAAGCTGATTTAGAATTAGCTTTCTTTACTGATTCATTAGTGTTATTTTGTATTGTAGCTTTAGTTGTGATTTTATTATGTTTTTCACTAGTATCTTTTTTATTGCAAGAGACTAAAATTAAGTTTATCACTAATATTATTAAAATATTTTTCATATTTTCTCCCAAGTGAAAACATCATGTAGGCTTGCCCTGCCACTTTGTGGCATGATGCTTGAACGACAAAATTAAGACCATCGGGCTTAATTTTTTGTGGAAAACATTTTTTTTGGCAGATAAAAAGGCACGGCTGTGCCGCTCTTCCATAAAAAATGGTTGAAACAGCCCCTACTTAATAGCTTCAGCTAATTCATATCCTCTTCTTAAAGCCTTTTCGTTTAAAGGAATAAGATTATGCCTTCTTTCAGGAAGTGTTTTCTTTAATACTTCTAGAATAGTTTCAATTTTAACAGCCTCTGTTTTTTGAACAAATGCACCAAGTAAAATCATTCCCATAACAACTCTATTTCCTAATTTTACAGCTTCTTTGTAAGCAGGAATAGGGACATTGGTAATATCTGTTCTTGTAGGGCCATTTACAATATTTGTAGATTCCCATATCATTAATCCACCAGATTTAATCTTAGCTTCATATTTAGCAATAGAAGGTTGATTGAGAATAACACCTGTATCAAATTTAGCCAAAATAGGAGAAGAAACAGGTTTATCACTAACTGTAACAGTACAACCAGCTGTTCCACCTCTCATTTCTGGGCCATAAGTAGGAAACCAACAAGTTTCTCTTTCTTCCAACATAGCAGAATAAGCAATATTTTTAGCAATAGTTAAAACACCTTGCCCGCCAAATCCAGCAAAAATAACTTCTTGTAGCATTATTTACCTCCTTTTTTTTCTACTAAAACACCCTTATCTTTGATAACTCCAAGTGGGTAGTAAGGTATCATATTTTCTTCCCACCAATCGTAAGATTCTAAAGGCGTCATTTTCCAACCAGAAGGACAGTTACCAACGATTTCTACTAGGCAAGTTCCTTTTTTTTCTAAGCTGTAATCAATAGCTTTTTCTATTGCTTTTTTGGCTTTTCTACTGTTAGTAGGATTATTAAATGCAACTCTTGTAACATAGTGAGTTCCTGGAAGCATTGCAACCATATCAGATATTTTAATAGGGTAACCCATAGTTGCCAAGTTTCTACCATCGGGAGAAGAAGAAGTTACTTGACCTCCTAAAGTTGTAGGAGCCATTTGCCCACCAGTCATACCGTATATAGCATTGTTTACAAAGAAAATAATAATATTTTCTCCTCTGTTACATGAATGAATAGTTTCTGCTGTACCAATAGCTGCTAAATCTCCATCGCCCTGAATTGTAAAAACTAAGTGGTCGGGAAATACTCTTGAAATACCTGTAGCAACAGCAGTTGCTCTACCATGAGCAGCTTCATGCATATCAACATTCATATAGTCGTAAGCAAAAACAGAACAACCAACAGGAGCTACCCCAATAGTTTTTTCTTTTAAATCTTTTTCATCAAGAACTTCCATGATAAATTTTTCTAAAGTACCATGAGCACAACCAGGACAATAGTGCATAGGTTTGTCTTTTAAACCCTTTGGCTTTTCCCATACAACTTCAAATTTTTGCCCATCTTTTTCTATATATTTTTTTTCTTTAGCCATTATTTTTCCTCCATCATTTTTTTGATTTCATCAACAATTTCTTCTGGAGCAGGAATAATTCCTCCCATTTTTCCATAGTGTTTAACTGGAACTCTACCATTTGATGCAAGTCTAACATCTTCAATCATCTGTCCTGCACTTAATTCTATAGATAGAAAGCCTTTTGCACCTTTTTCAATTAAATCTGATATTGGTTTAGTAGGGAAGGGCCATAAAGTAATAGGTCTTAATAACCCTGCTTTAATTCCTTGTTCTCTTGCTAAATCAACAGCTTTTTTAGATAATCTTGATGAGATACCATAAGAAACGATAACTATTTCTGCATCATCAGTATGATATTCTTCATATTCTAAAACTTCTCTCTCTATTTTTTTATATTTAGCTTGTAGTTTTAAATTAACTTGTTCCATTACTTCAGGCTCTATAAATAAAGAAGTAATAATATTTGCTTCTCTATCAGGTGTCTTACCTGTTGTTGCCCAAGACATATCTGCTTCCCATCTTTTATATTCTTTAAATTCAACTTTTTCCATCATTTGGCCTAATGCACCATCAGCTAAAATAAGTACAGGCATTCTGTATTTTTCGGCTAAATTAAAGCCAAGACCTGGAAAATCAGCCATTTCTTGAACAGAATTAGGAGCAAGAACTATCATTCTGTAATCCCCATGTCCGCCACCCTTGGTTGCTTGAAAATAATCACCTTGTGAAGGTTGTATAGTTCCAAGACCCGGGCCACCTCTTTGTACATTTACTAATACACATGGAATTTCAGCACATGCAATATAAGAAACACCTTCCATCATTAAAGAAAATCCAGGAGAAGAAGTTGAAGTCATAACTCTTTTTCCACAACCACCAGCACCATATACCATATTTATAGATGCAACTTCACTTTCAGCCTGAACAAATGCAATTCCTTTTCTTGGAAGCCATTTTGAGAAATATTCTAAAATTTCACTTTGAGGAGTAATAGGATAGCCAAAATAAGCATCTATTCCTGCTCGTATAGAAGCTTCTGCTAAAGCCTCATTTCCTTTCATTAATAACTTTTCACTCATTATCTCCTCCTTTATTTTTTCTTTTCTTTTGCTAGTTTATAAACAGTAATTACACTATCAGGACATACTATAGCACAGTTACCACAACCTATACAATTGTCTTTAACTTGCATAACAAAATGATAGCCTTTCGCATTAGTATTTGGGGTTTGCCCTTCTACTTCATTTGACATTGTTAAACATGCAACTTTAGGTGGACATGCAGGTATACATAATTCGCATCCTTTGCATATCTCAACATCTACTTCAATAAAAGCTTTTATCATAGTTTTTCCTCCAAAATAAGAGTCGTTAAAATATATCAAAGCCATTCTATTTCTTTTAATTGTAAAAATCAATCTTTTTTATAATTAAAAGTTGTTTTTTTATTTTTTTTATGATTTTTTATTCTTTTACCATTACAACCAGCTTGCCATTAAATGATGGGGCGAATATAGAATTTACCATGCAAGGCGTTTTACATGGAATATTCAACTAATTTTTATAAAATTATTTTCATATTAATTTTGAGACTAGGTCTCAAAATAATTAAGATTATTTTTTCCATATTTCATTATATTTATCTTTATTAAAACCAATAATTAATTCTTCATTAAATTCAATAACAGGTCTTTTTACAAGTAAAAACTCCTTGCAAAGCCATAATTTCATACCATTTTCATCAAGATTGAGTTCTTTTAACTTTAAATCCCTATATTTACGGCTTCTTTTATTAAATAAAAGTTCTATTTGAGTGTTTTTTAGCCACTCTTCAATTTTATCACAATCAGGTGCATCTTTTTTTAAATCAATAAATTCATACTCAATATTCTTTTCTTTAAAATATTTAAAAGCTTTTTTTACTGAACTACATGTTTTAATTCCATATATTTTCATTTTTACTCCTCACATAGTATTTGTAAAAATATATTACTTTTTAAGATATTTGCAATTATTTTTTATAAAATATATACTAAAACTTAACTAGGTTGAGGAATTGTGAAAACTATATTATATATTTTGCTATTTATCTTAGGGAATTCATGTTTTTATGAAAGAGGTTGTAAGTGAAAGTATATTTAACAATTGGACTCCTTATTTTATCCAATACATTTATGACAGTTGCATGGTATGGACATTTAAAGTTTTCTGAATGGAAATGTTTTAATAAACTAGGCTTATTCTCTATTGTAATTATAAGCTGGTCTATTGCTTTATTTGAATATGCCTTTCAGGTACCTGCAAATAAAATTGGTTTTGAAGGTAATGGTGGTCCTTTCACTTTAGTTCAGTTAAAGGTAATTCAAGAGGTAATAACTCTGATTGTATTTACTGGATTTACCTTGTTAGCATTTAAGAATCAATCTTTGAAATGGAATCATGGTGTTGCATTTTTATTAATTATTTTGGCTGTTTATTTTGTTTTTAGAGATTAGTGTAATTTAATTTTAGGAACTATAATACTTCATATTAGGATTATTAATTAAGTATGCTTTTTATTAAGTATTTATCTCTGATTCTTATAAGGAAAGAATTGAAGCTTTAAATGATAAATATCAATGACTCAGTTGTTGAAATGACTTTGCTAGAAAATAATACCCAAATTTTTGCTAGTAAGTATCAGATATGGTATTTACCTAATAAGAAGGTATTGATTGGTGTGTTGGACTGAGGCTAGGGGCCGTTTCAACCACCAAAAGGGTGTTTTACACGGATTTTTGAGCCTAAGTCTCAAAAATGAAAGTTTGTTTTTCATATTTCATTGTATTTATCACTTAAACTTCTTCAAGTAGTAAGATTTTTTGAATAAAGGTATTAATTTCTTAGTCTAAGCTTTTATTTGGGAGATAAAATGAGAAAATTTAGTATTCTAATAGTATTAATCCTTACTGTTTTTATTGTTTCTTGTGGAGAAGATAGTAATTATGATGGTTTTTATGAAACTACTAAGTATGAAAAACAAGAAAATTCATGCTCTGGTGAATTTAGACCTATTTCCTATGATGATTTTGAGTTTTTTACTTTAAGAGAAGAAAGCATAATGGGGACAAAATTTAATGAAATGTATAAATGCAAAAGTAATGATAAATCTAGTTGTGAAACTGAATTTGGAACTATGCTTGATGAATATGAAGAAGCACAAGGATATGGTAATGAAAAAGAGTGTGTTGTCGGTAAGGTATCATATAAAATCGAGTCTATTTCAGGTGGAGTAAGGATTACAAGAATGCATAGAAGTATAAAATTTACCAATATAGAATTAAAGGATTGTGATACTGAATTAATGAAGGGGCATGAAGATGAATTAAAATGTGAAAAAGTTTTTGTTAGGGAAGCTAAAAAGCTATGATTTTTGCATGTGTCTGTAAAAAAGTTTCAATGAGTTTATTTTAGTAAAATGGAAAACTCTGCCATAGGCAGATGGAGTTATGAAAATAAATATTAATTTTAATAAAATTTCCTATCACTATCAAGAAAAATTGTAACGGGACCATCATTTATGAGTGAAATATCCATCATTGCTTGAAATTTACCAGTTTTTATGTTTGGATACTCATGTTTAAACCTTTTAATGAATTCTTTAAAGTAGAGCTTGGCTTTACTTACGGGCATTGAACGACTGAAAGAAGGGCGTCTGCCTTTTCTTGTATCCCCATAGAGTGTAAATTGAGACACAATTAATAAATCAAGATTTAGGTCAAGTAATGATTTATCAAAGTTACCATCTTCATTTTCAAAAATTCTTAGATTTAATGTTTTATTAATTATATAGTCAAAATCTTTATTTGTATCATCTTCATGAATTGCAACAAAAAGCAAGATGCCTTTATTTATTGATGAAATAACTTCTTTTTCAACTGTTACTGATGCTGACTTTACTCTTTGGATTAATCCTCTCATTACATATCCTAAAATATTTTATTGTTATAACATATTCTGACAGTAAATTATAATTTGTAGTTACTTTTTAGGAGAATTTTCTTCTATAATTAAGTTTTCTATCTCCTGTTTGCTTACCGGTTTTGAATAATAATATCCTTGATATAATTTACAGCCACTTTCTTCTAAAAAATCTTTTTGATATTTTGTTTCTATACCTTCTGCAATTATTTCAAGGTTTAAATTCTGACTCATTGCTATAATTGCCTTGATTATTGGTTTATCATCTTCGTTTTCTTCAAGTTTCCAAATAAACGACTTATCTATTTTTACTTTATCTACATTAAATTGTTTTAAATAGGCTAAAGAGGAGTAGCCTGTACCAAAATCATCTATACTGATTTTTACACCTATTTGTTTTAATAGGCTTATTTTATCAATAATAGAATTATCTTGTTCCATTAATCCTGTTTCTGTTATCTCTAATTCTAGGTATTTAGGGTCAATTTGTGTGTTTTCAATAATTGTTTTTATTCTTTCTACAATATTTGGTTGCTTAAATTGTAATGTAGCCATATTAACGGAGATAGATAGCTTTTTACCATTATCATGCCATTGTTTTAAATCTTTACAAGCTTTTTCTAGTATCCACTCTCCAATTTCAACAATTAATCCACTTTCTTCTGCAATAGGAATAAATTGGTCAGGAAAGATCATTTCATTGTTAAGCTTCCATCTAATTAGTGCCTCTAAACCTAATATTTTATTATCTTTTATATCTGTTTGTGGTTGATAATGAATAATCAATTCATTTTTTGAAATTGCTTTTCTAAGTTTATTTTTGATATCAATTTTTTGTGTTATAATATCTTTTAAATCAAGATGATAGTATTGAATTCTATTTTTCCCTTCTTTTTTGGCTTTATACATTGCAATATCAGCATGTGTGATTAATTCTTTTCTTGTATTAGAGTTGTCAGGATAAATACTAACTCCTATACTTGCTGTAATTTCAAATTCGTGTTGATTTACGGTATAAGGGATGTTAAATAATTTTAGTATATTATTATTTATTTTATTTTTTAATTTATCAAATGAATAATTATATTCCATAAACAATATAAATTCATCACCTCCAAATCTTGCTATTTGATAATATTGAGAAGCAGTTTCTTTTAGTTTATTTGATATTTCTATTAAAAGTTTGTCTCCTGCATCATGTCCTAATCTATCATTTATTTCTTTGAAATTATCTAAATCAATAAATAATAATGCTATTTTATTGTTATTGTGTTGTTCTAGTATTTCAGTTAGGGCTTCTTGTAAGCCTGCTCTATTTAATAGATTTGTTAAAGAATCATGTGTTGCATTATATAGTAATTCTTTTTTGGTTTGATTTAAAAATGTCATATTTAGGTAAGTTAAATATCCTACAGCAAGAACCATAACCAAAGTATTGTATATTACATTTAGTATTAATGAAACATTGTCAGGATTACCTGTTATTGGAGTATAGATTCCAGAATATTGTAATATTGCTAGGAGTATAACATAAATGGTAAAAGAAATACTAGTAAGTAAGGCATATTTAGGTTTTATTAAAGTTCCACTAACTAAAACTATCCAAATAAATAAATTATTACTTGCCGATAATGCTCCTTTAAATAAAAAAACTGCAAGAATTACAACAACTGTAGTCCCTATTATATATATTTTTAAGCCTTTTTGGGTATTTCCTTTTTTAGATATTTTATAAACAATATAGCTAAATGGATACATAAACATTGGAAATAGAGCTGTAAATAGTATTTTATTTTTAGGGAAATTAAAATATAAGTAAACTGATGTTATTGTAATCGTAATAAGTGTACTAATAACTAAGCCAATAATTAATAAATAGCTAAATAGCTTATGTCTTCCTTTTTTTTCTTTTAGCTCATACATTTTCCCCCAAATATAAAGCGAACGAAGCTTATCATAGTTTTTAAATAAATACAAATAAAAGCCTTATTCTTGCTTTAATTTTTATTCTGATTATAATGTTAAAAAGTATATGTAATAATCGTATCAATTTATTATGTATCATACAGGTTTAATGACGGAGAACATGAAAAATCCTTTTATAAATAAAGAGTATGGTTTGTATGTACATATTCCTTTTTGTGCTAAAAAATGTTTTTATTGTGCTTTTAATGTAAATATCTTAAAAAATATTCCAGAAAGTGATTATTTAGATAAATTGATACAAGAATTAAGCTTTTATAATAAAAAATGGAAAACTGTTTACATTGGAGGTGGAACTCCTAATTTAGTAACTAATGATTTTTATTTAAAATTATTTAAACATCTTGATGTTACCAACATAGAAGAAGTAACAATTGAGCTTAACCCAGAATTTGTAACTAAAAAACAAATAGATTTTTATAAATCACTTGGTGTAAATAGGTTTTCTTTGGGAATACAAACATTTAATGAAAATGGACTTACGGTTCTAGGGAGAAATCACAATAAAAAGCAGGCTTTAGATGCTTGTTTCCTATTAAAAAATGAAAATTATTCTTTTGACTTAATATATGGTTATCCTACTCAAACGATTAGTGAATTAAAAATGGATTTAGAGTTTATAAAAAAGTTTTCACCTCCACATTTGTCTATTTATAACTTATCTTATGAAAAGGGAGCATTTTTCTATAAGTGGAGAAAAAAGGGAAAAATCCAAGCTCTTGATGATGAAATTGAGCTTAAAATGTATAATCTAATAAATGAAAGTGTTGAAAAAACAGGATTAAAAAGATATGAAATTTCAAATTTTGCAAAAGTGGGTTATGAATCAAAACATAATATGCTTTATTGGACATCTTATCCTTATATAGGAGTAGGAACGGGTGCTCATTCTTATTATTATGATAAAGATACTGTTGTAAGGTCTGAAAATGAGAAAAAACTAAGAAATTATTTAAGTAATAGTGTTAAAGAGATTAAAACGCTAAATATTTTAACTAAAAAAGACTATGTTTTTGACAAGTTCTACAGTGAAATGAGAAAATTATATATTAATTATGATGATTTTTTACTCCAAACGGGAGTTAATTTATTTAACTTATTTAAAGATAATAATAATTATGAGTCTCTCAGAAAGTTTATTGAGTTTAGAGAAAATCTAATTTATTTTACTGATATGGGAGTTATTAATTCTGATTCGGTTTTTGAAGTATTTTATAATATAATTGAAAATATGGAGATATAATTGAAAATTTTTTTCTTTTTTATTGTAGTTTTTTTGATACTGTCGTGTGGTAATGAAACTGATAAGAGCTATATCATTGAAAAATGTGTAAAACCAAGTGATTGTAATGATAATTTCGAGTGTAAGTTTAATGATTTACAAGCTCTTGATGGGGAGTGTAGTAAACGAATTGACTGTGAATATTCTTATGAATGTGATAATAATAGAACTTGTCAAAAAGATTATGATTTAAATAAAAATTTTTGTGGAAACAATAAAAGGTTTTCTGTTTTTACAAAAAGTTTAAATAATGCTTATTTATACAAAGAGTATTTTCAAAAAATTGAATTATCTTACCCACAAGGTGAGTATTTTTTTAGTATTATCAAAGGAGAGCTACCTAAAGGAATAAATTTAAGTAAAAACGGTGTTCTTAGTGGATTAGCAGATGATGAAATTAAAGAATATAGCTTTACTATTGAAGTGCTTAATGCTCCAGAAAATAGTAATATATTCTATAATTATAAAAAGTTAGAAAAAGAATTTACTATAAAATTATTTGATAATGATCCTTGCAATTATAAATGTAATGAATACCAAATTTGTAATAATGATAATCAAACTTGTGAGGAAACAGCTATCCCTAGTGGCTTAACTAGGATATATACTGAAAATAATGATATTTATCAAGGAAATTTGATATCAGTTTATGACCATAGTAAATGGTGGTGGGATAGCAGTGATGAATTTACTTATGCATTATTTATAGAGGATGGTTTTCAAAATACCGGAGATAGAAGCGTTATGATAATTTCATCTTATCAAATAAATAAGATAGAAACTTCAAGTAATTATTTAAGTATTGAAAACTATTTAAACTTCTTGAAAACCAATAACTTTTTATTGAAATTACCATTTAATGAAGAAGTTTTTGTAATAGAAGGTAATGAAGGCTATCATAAAGAAGAAAGTGGCTATGGAGATTTTGCTTATGATTTTGTTATAAATGATGTTAATGAAAACAATTTTCAAAATGATGGTTTAAATAACGAAGATTATTATATTTATAATAAACCAGTTTATTTACCCATTGAAGCTACTGTTTTTGAAATTCATGACAATCATCCTGATAATGTACCAGGGGAGTATATTGATGAATCTGAAGCAAATATGCTTGGTGTGAAATTAAATGGAAATTATTATGTTTATTTATTACATTTAAAAGAAAACTCAATACCTATGCTTGAAAACAATAATTGTGAAAGGGATATTAATGATGTTAAGTGTATCAAAGTAGGTGATGTACTTGAAGAAGGTACCTACATAGGGAGAGTAGGGAATAGTGGAGTTAGTTTGTTACCTCATTTACACTTAACTATGTTTGTTTATGATATAAATAATATTGATAATGTAAGAATGTGGAGTATTCCTTCATTGTTTAAAAATTTAGAACAAAATGTAAATGGAGAATTAAGTTATTATGATTTTTATCAGCCTAAAACTGGAGATTATTTAAAAAATAATGAAAATTAATATAATTTCTTTAGTTTAGAGTTAGTATAGTAGTGAGTTAAAATCTCTTTAAAACTTTTTTTGTATTCGGCCATTCCTATTGCTCCCGTTTGGCACATTCCTACACCATGCCCCCAGCCACCACCTATAAATTCAATTTTATTTAGTTGTTTTTTATTATTATAGGTTTTATTCATATAGAACATAGCCGATTTTAGTGAGCCTAAAAATCTTCTTATTTGTAATTCTCCATAAACGGTAAAATTGCCTTTAGAATTTTTGCATATAACTCTTAAAGCCATTAATCGCCCACTTACTCCTCTTCCTTTAGGTTTTAAGTCTTTTAGTAAACATTTTTTATTGATTTTGTATTTTTTTAGATATTTTTTTATGAAATTATTTAACTTATCAATATTATAAGTTTTTTTCCACCTAAAAACGCCTTCTCTTGAATAAGATGACTCTTGACTATAGGTTTTAGGAGGAGAATCTATAAACTTTTTTAGATTACTATTTGTAATTCCTATCATAAATATTCCAGAGTTGTTCCAGTCTATAAAATCATCTCTTCCTCTAAGTGAAATTCTACTTCTTGCAAGCCAGACATTTTCATTATTTTCTGTATAGCCACCACTATTTGCACTATAGTAGGCATCTATTATTCCTTCTTTATCAATTAATACCATACCTTTTGTGTTTTTAATTGCTTTATTTGTTTTTTTATTTTCTATTGTTTTACCTTTGTAAACTTGACAATGTTGATTTCCACAGATATCAAAAGGGTCAAGAAAATGTCTTGTTCCTATTTTGGCTAAAATATCAGACCTTGCTGCAACAGCTTGGGCTTTTAGTGCTTCTTTGGGTGCAGATGCAAATATTTCAGCAGGTATAATTCCTTTTAATAGTGTTTCTATGTCTATTTTATTTACTATTGTTAATTTTTGATTTAAATTTATTGTAAATATTAATTCCCCTCTTGCCCTTAGTGTTATTTTTTTCTTTTTTATGAATCCCCAATCTAAATTAACTAGTTCAAGTGAATTAGCATCTAATCTTAATATATTATTGTTTTTACTAATTATTTTGTTTTTATATCTTACTGTTATTTCAGCAGATGGATATGTTTTGATTTTAGCATAAAACTCTGTTTTGAGTCTTAGATCTATGTATAGTTTTTGCTTGATCCTTTGTGCTTCAATCTTATTTTTAAATGGTCCAAATATAATTAATTGCCTTCTGATATCAATAATATTACCATTAATCACAGATAAATTTCCAATATGGGCTACTTCTAGTTTTTTATTTTTTAAATTTGATAATTTATTAATATATTTTTGATATAGTGCCAAATTAGGTTTTATGTTATATGGATATTTATCAAAAATAAGCCACAATGAATAATCTCCTTTGTTAATAATTGTATGTCTTATTTCTATTTCTTCGTTTTTAGGGATATTAATCTTATTTATTTTAATGTTTTCAAGAATCTTTATTTTAATATTTTTTTTTGTTTCAGATATTCCAATTTTAACTATTGGTATATTATTTTTGTTAAATGTTAAATATTTTTTATATAAGGATTTCATATTTAAGTTGTCATTTGCTGATATTACTAATGATTGCGTTAAAATAAAAATTGTAATTATTATATCTTTCATTATTTTTTTAACCCTCCTGCATAGGAATATAGACAAAGTATCATAAGCTTTATTCATAATGCAAATTATGTTTAAAATAATTTTATATTAATTAATTTACTAAATTCTTATATAAGTTGACAATTTATTACTCATTTGATAGTATACAATATCATTTTTTTTAGGATGTATTTATGAGTAAATCAGTATTAATTACATTAGTTTTAATTCTACTAACATCATCTATCTATGCCAAAAAGCCTACTCTTGGTATCTTACAATTTGAAATCAAAACACCAAAGGTTGAAAAGATTTCAAAACATATGTATTCTTATCTAAAAGATGAGGTTACAAGGCTTGTTTCAGATAAATATAGAATTATACCAGCCCCTAAAATGGACTTAGAAGAATTGTATATGATGTTTGCATGCGATAGTCCTAATGAAGCTTGTATGGTTTCCATTGCTAAAATGATGAAAGTAAAATTTATTGTTTATGGAACTGTTAGTTTTCAAAGAGGTAAATATGAATTAATTTTAAGGTTGTTGGATGTTAAAACTAAAAAACTAAAAAAAGGTCGTTTACTTGGTAATTTATCTAGTAAAAAAGCAATGAATGAAAATATTGATAAAGCATTAAGAGCTATGTTTGAAATTAAAGAAAAGCAAATAGAAACAAGGCTTCTTAGTGTTACAACAAATGGAGTTGTTTCAGATGTTTATCTTGATGGTAAAAAAATTGGTGTAACTCCAATAACTTTAACAAATAAGACTCTCAAACCAGGTAAATATGGAATCTTAATAAAAAAAGAAGGATATGAGCCTATTAAAAAGGAAATTTTTTTGTCTGAAAATAAAATAGAAACACTTGATTTAAAATTATCTCCTATAGTTATTCCTGCCCTTAAAAAGGATAATAAAAAGATTGTTGCTAATAATAAAAGTAATAAAGTTAAGTCTAACTTAGTAAAAAAAGATGAAACATTGGATTTAACAAAAGATAGCAACTCTAATCAAAAACCAAAAGAATGGTATCAAGAATGGTGGCTTTGGGGAGTTACAGGAGCTGTAATAACTGCGACTGTTGTTACTGTTATTCTTTTAAATGGAGACGAACCTTCAAATAGTTCTTCTCATAATGTAGTTATAACATTTTAAGGAGATTATAATGATTAATAAGATAATATTTTTATTTCTTTTAAGTTTTGTTTTTATTTCTTGCGGTGATATAAATAATAATGATACAGCAATAGGTATGAAAATTACTCCTTTGTCAACTTTTGAGGGCTTATCTTCTTTTAAAGTTACTGCACAAGAAATAGACGAAGCTGGAAAACCTTTTGGAAAATTATATGAATCATGTAAGGATTATTCTGAAAATAAAGAAGTTACTTTTGATTTAGATAAAAGTGATAGTTATTTATTTAAATTTTCAGGTTATATAAAGCCTAATTGTTCTGGTGATAGAGATTGGCTTGGAAGCTCTATATCTAAAATAAACATAAATGATGTTAATAATGTGAAAATATCGGTATCTAAGATTAATTCATTTGTATTTTCTTCAACTGAAATGCATCAAGCAGTTGCCTTTATGGATGTAACAATGCTTAATGATGATATTATATTATCAGGTGGAGCATTATATACTAATAAAACCTTAAAAAGAATTAAAAACTTACAGTGTGATGAATCTAGCACAGATGATTTAAATTTTAAGTGTAGTGCAAAAGATTTAAATAATGAAGGTAAAGATTGGATATGCAATACCGATGGTGAAGGTAATTATACATCATGTTATGATGTTATTGATGCAACAGAGTGTAAAGCTCAGGGGGGAGATGATGATGATTGTGTTGCTTGTTTAGTTGCTAATGATCATAAATTTGATTTACCGGATTCTGAATGTTATGCTGAAACTTGTTTAATTAATGCTGAAGGATATGGTTGTAATTTAAAAGGTAGTGTTTTAGTCCAGAAAATTGATACTAATAACTTGTCATCAAATTTATTAAGAGATAAAGACAACAATTTTTTAAAATTATCTGAAACTAGAATTCTTCATCAGTCACTTTCCTACAATAATGAAGATATTTATTTTGTTGGTGGAGCCGCAGAAGCCAAAATAAGCAATAGGGCTCCTTTTATCTTTCCTAAAAAAGCAGGAAATAGAACAAATTTAATAGATGTTTATAACAAAGGAATAATTAGTAACTTTTCATTAAATACTGATTTAGGTAATGATATTTTAGTAGATTTTAATGTTTTTAGAACTGATGATAAATTTTTTGTTTTAAATGGTAGAAAAAATGAGTTTTTTAATGATGATTCTTATTTTGATAAAGTTATAGAATGTAATATGTCTACTAGTAATTGTAATTTTGTTACTACAAATAATCCACATGGCATTTATTCTATTGGAGCAGGAATAATAGATACACTAAATAATGAAGGGAACTTTATTTCTTTTATTATTGGTGGTATTTCAAATTTACTTAACAATTATAAAATTAAATACAATAATTCTTTGGCAATAGAAGGTGTTTCTGGCACTTTAACATTCGGAAGTTTATATAAACCTCATGTTTTTCATAGCAATGACCTAACTTATGTTCTTGGAGGATTAAAATTTAGTCATACTAATGATGGAATTAAATTTAATGGTATCAATAATGAAATATATGTTTACCAACAAGACGGTAGAGAAGTAGCAACTTATACAATTAGTGGTGATTTTAAAGATACTGTATTCTCTCAAATTTTAACATATAGCTATAATGGTAAAGAAGGGCTACTTTTTGTAGCTGGCTTGAAAAAGGATAGTAATGATGATTTTGATGCAATCAATAGCGTTGCGTTTATTTCATTTGAAGATATTAATTCTCAACAAGCATTTATTCCGTTACCTTCATTAAACAAACCAAGATTCGGACATTCAGTTGTAATTGATAAAAATAATAGGATTTGGGTTGTGGGTGGTCTTACGAACACTATTAATAGTCGTGGAGAAGTTAATAAAGGAGATTTTTTTGTTGATAAAACAATAGAAATTTATACTCCTAAACCAGATGAGGCTAATTAGTAATAGATCCAATGAAAAAAATATATACCGATAAAATAGATAGTGCAAAATCTCTAAATTTAGAATTTGAATTCTTAGTGATAGATGATTATGATAGTAATGTAAATTCACTATTTTTAATCTTTGATAATAAATTTAAAATTGAGAGTATCTTGGATAAAGGGTATATCGTTACTTTATTTCATTCTGATTTTAGTGATTTTGAGATATTGGATACTGAAAAAATAATTATAAGAGATAAGTTAAATTTATTTTTTGATTTAATAAAAAAATCAAGAATTGAAAATATCAGCAATGAGGAACTAACTAGAGTTGAGAATAAATTATTATTAAGTACTAAAGAAGAAGTAGAGCTAGACGATAGCGTTTTAATTGAAGAATATTCATCTTTTAAAGGTATTTATGTTAATGATATTTTAATAAAAAAAGGAAATATTAGATTTATACCTGTCTACGAAGTGATTCTTCATATTTTTAAAGAAAAATTTAGTGGTAAGCTTGTAATAACCAAGAAAAATACTGAAATTTATATTATTAATTTTTATAATGGAGAAATAACTAATATTGAAAGCTTTAAAGAAACTGATAATTTTCAATATTTTTTAAAAAAATATGGCTATATTTCAAGTATCAATAAAGATATCTATCTTTACCCAATAAAAAAGCAGTTAGATCTGTATATTGCTAGTAATAGCGTGTTTAAGCATGAAAAGAATATTATTTTGAAGGATTTTTTCTCTTTTTTGTTTAGAAATATAATTAGTTTGAATAGTGGTGATTTTGAAATCAATAATAACTGTGATAATAATTCAAGGGTTTTTAGTGATTATTTGAATTTTTTATATAATTTTATAAATTATTTAAAAAATAAATTAAAATTGCCAGAATACTTATCAATCTCCAATGATATTATTTTAAATGAAAATCAATTTAATGAAGAAATGATTAATATATTAAATGAAGTAAAAAATGGTAAATCCATAACAGAAATTCAAGCTTTTTTTACCAAATATGACAAAAACTATATAATTAATGCTTTATATTTTTTTAAAATTCTAGGCATTATTAAAGAAAATAAAAGTTCAGATGATTTTATTGTTTCTTCAACGAGTGTTGATGAAAATATTTCTCGAAGAATAAGGATATGGATGGATAAAATAAAAAAGGAAAATTACTTTAATTTATTAGGTATAAATATTAATGATAATGAGCAGTATATAGAGGAAAAGTTTAGAAATTTATTTTCTCAGTTTAGTACTTATTTATCTTCTGAAGAATTAAGAATTAAGTATAGAAACGATTTAGATGATATTATTTTTGAATTAGAATCTGCTTATAATGTTGTAAAAAATAAGAAATTAAGAAATGAATATTATAAAAAAATGTTGAAATAGGAGGAAATATGGCTATTTTAGATGTTTTAATACATCCAAATCCTAAATTAAGAAAAATTTCAAAAAAAATAAATAAAATAGATGATGAAATGTTGCAATTTCTAGATAATTTAACTGAAACAATGTATGAAAAGGATGGTGTTGGTCTTGCTGCTCCACAGGTTGGGGTTTTAAAGCGGGTTGTTGTTATTGATATATCAGATCCTGAAACAGAAAGTAGAAATCCTATTATATTTATAAATCCAGAAATACTTAAATCAGCGGGAAGTGTTATTATTGAGGAGGGATGTTTATCTGTTCCTAAAATATACGAGGAAGTCGAAAGATTTGAGAAAGTTACTGTAAAAGCTTATGACAAAAACATGAAAGAGTTTACAATAGATGCTAATGAAATGCTTTCTGTGGCAATACAACATGAAATAGATCATTTAAATGGTAAATTGTTTATTGATAAACTTTCATCCTTAAAATATTCAAGAATTACACAAAAAATGATAAAATATAAAAAAAAGCTTGAAGACAAAAAAAAGAAAAAAAATGTAAAAAAGAAAAAAAGAAGGTAACAATGAGTAAAATAAAAATAATTTTTATGGGAACACCTCATATTGCAGATGAAGTATTAAAATCTGTTCTAAAAAACGATAATCTAGAGGTTTTAGGAGTTGTTACTCAACCTGATAAACCTGTTGGCAGAAAAAAAAGATTAACTCCGCCTCCTGTAAAAATAACAGCACTTGAAAATAATTTACCTGTTTTTCAGCCTGAAAGAGTTAGGAAGAATAAAGAATTAAAAGAGGTTCTTGTAAAACTTGCTCCTGATTTCTTTTTAGTGGTAGCTTATGGGCAGATTTTACCGCCTTCTGTGCTTAGAATACCAAAATATCTTCCTATTAATGTTCATACTTCTATTTTACCCAAATATCGTGGAGCTAGTCCCATTCAATCTGCTTTGCTTAATAGAGATAAGATTACTGGTGTTACAATAATGGAAATGAACCGAAAAATGGACGAAGGAGATATTTTTGTTATTAAAAAAGTTGAAATAACAGATAGAGATGATTATTTTTCACTTGAAAACAAACTTATAAATGAGGCAAATAAAGCTTTGCAAAGTTTTTTTACTGATTTTATTGATAATAAAATAAAAAGAGTAACTCAAAATCACTATGAAGCAACATATTGTAAAAAAATAGAAAAATCAGATGGTTTTCTTGATTTTAATGAAGATGTTAATACTTTAATAGGCAAAGTTAGAGCTTATAGTTTATGGCCTAAGACATATTTTAAAATTGATAACATTACTTACAATGTTATTGATGCAAACGGAGTTGAGGAAAATCATGCTTATCAGACAAGCACCATAAAAATAAATAAAAAATCTATGAAAATATATTGTAAAAACGGATATATTGATATTGTTGTAATTCAGCCACAATCTAAAAAGCCCATGCCGGTTTCTGCATTCTTTAACGGGACTGGAAGAAATTTAAATGATAAGGTCATAAATGGAAGCAATTAAAAACCTCACTTTAAGGCCAACTTATGCAAAAATAAATTTAAGAAAATTAAAACAAAATTTTGAAATTTTACAAAATAAAGCAAATAAGTCTATTGTAATGCCAATTCTAAAAGCGAATGCCTACGGACATGGTATGACTAAAATTGCTAAGTTTTTAGAAAAAAACGGAGCAAAAATATTTGGAGTTGCATTTCTAGAAGAGGGGATTTTATTAAGAAAAAATGGTATTAAAGCAGATATTTTGGTTTTAGGTGGGTTAAGTGGTTATCAGGTAGAACTTTTTATTGAGTATGATTTAATAATTACTGCGTCTTCTATAGATAAGCTAAAATTAATTGACTGGGTTGCATATAAAAAAGGTAGGAAAGCGAGAGTTCACTTAAAAATTGATACAGGAATGGAAAGAATAGGGGTTCATTCATATAATAGTGAAAATTTTTTTGAGATTTCATTGCTTTTAAAAAATATTGTAGTTGAGGGGGTATATTCTCATTTTGCCAATTCTGACGCAGAACAATTATTTGAAACATATAAACAATTTGATAAATTTATGGATGCAATTTCTTTTTTTGAGAAGAGAGATTATTATTTATTGAGGCATATTGCCAATAGTGGTGCTATTATTAGGTTTGAAGAAAGTCATTTAGATATGGTTAGAACTGGTATTGCTCTTTATGGCTATATGCCTGATAGTAACCTTGAAAATGTTCTTAAACTATCTCCAATATTATCCTTGCATTCTAAAGTAGTCTATTTTAAGGTAATTGAAAAGGGATCAAAGGTATCTTATGGTTCTACATGGAAAGCTGACCGGCAAACAAGAGTTGTAACAATCCCAATTGGTTATGGAGATGGATATCCAAGAGCATTGAGTAATAAAGGGGAAGTTCTGATAAAAGGGAATAGGTATGGTATCGCAGGACGAGTTTGTATGGACCAAATTGTTGTAAACATAGGAAATGGAGAGGCATACAATCAAGATGAAGTTATAATTATTGGTAAAAGTGGAAAAGAAATTATTACAGCAGATGATATTGCAAATAAAGTTGGGTCAATTTCCTATGAAATTTTAACACAAATAAATACAAGAGTTCCAAGAATTTATATAAGTGAATAGTGATTACTTCTTTCTAAATAAAACATTATATTTAGTAGTATTTTGAGGTATAGTAATAAATGCAACAGTATTAGGGTTAGCTTTCTCCAAGGGAATCCCGCTATAATCATAAAATTTATTTATTTTATATTCACTATTATCAGAAGTTAAGAGATAAATATTATCACTATTATTAAAACCATTCTTTACTTTTATTAATGCAGTATTCTTTTCAATTTCTTCAATTATTCCTAAATATTCTTCTTTGGATTGATATTTTGTTGAATCAAGTCTTACTGAGTTTTTAGCTTCAGATTTTAAAAACAACTCATTAAAGCCTCTGTTTGATACATTTTCTATTTTTTGTAATTTTTCTTTTGATAAATCTTTACATTTTAATATAGTATCAATAGCATCTCTATAAATAGAGACTGTTCTAGCTATGTAAAAATTTGACTTCATTCTTCCTTCAATTTTTAAAGATTTTATACCTTTATATATAAAGTCCTCAAGTAAATTAATACCAAGTAAATCTCTCGAATTAAGAGGATAGCCATCAAAGAGGGGAGTTCCATTTAGAGTATCACTAACTTTATAGTTCCATCTACAAGATTGAACACAACCTCCTCTATTTGCATCTCTATTTGCTGTAAAATTTGAAATCATACATTTACCAGAAAATGACATACAAACTGCACCATGTAAAAACATTTCTATTTCAATATTGGCTTTTTTAGATATCTCTTGTGCTTCATCTATAGATGTTTCTCTACCAAGTACTATTCTTGATACTCCTAGTTTTTTCCAGAATTTAGCTGTTTCATAGTTTACAGTACTTGCTTGTGTTGATAAATGTTTTTCAAATTTATATTTTTTAGTATTTATAATCGTAAATATTCCTGGATCTGAAAATATAACAGCAGAAATTTTAACACTATCTAATAAATCTAAATATTTTTCAAATTCTTCTAAATCTTCATCATAGGCGTAAATATTAGTTACAACATAAACTCTTTTATTGTTTTTTATTGCATATTTTGAAATTATTTCTATTTCTTTTATTGTAAAATTACCAGCAGCTTTTCTAAGTCCCCAATTTGGGCCTCCTATATAAATTGCATCTGCTCCATAATTAAAAGCCACAAATGCTTTTTCAAGATTACCAGCAGGAGCGAGTAATTCGCTATTGTTTTTATTTATCATAAGAATTCCTTCTTAATGTTACTAATAAAGCTTATAATGTAAAATCAATATTTATTCAAGATTTTTATTTCTTGTTTAATAATATAAGTTGCTTAATCGTAATCCGATAATGATTATTTTATAAACTACTTCGTAGATTACAAAATAATATAGTTTCATTTAATCTGATAATGATTATTTTTGTAAACTTATTAATGAATTTGATAAAATACCTAATTAATTTCCTTAGTTATATATAAAATAAAAGATATTTTTTATTTTTTACATAAAAACATTATTATTTCTTTACAAAATTAATTCATTTATTATAGAATACTAATCCTATTTATTATTAAGGAAGTGTTATGAAAACATTTTTTAAAAATCAAAAAGATTATCTTATTAAATTCTTATCAGATTTAGTTTCTCAGGATACAACTAATCCTCCTGGAAATGAGTATTTAGCTGCAAAGTTTGTAGAAGATGAATTTAATAAACTTGAAATCCCTTATCAAATACATGAAAAGGAAAAGGGAAGAACAAATATTATTGGTCAAATCGGAAGCAAGGGGCCGGTTATTATGCTTGCTGCACATTTAGATGTTGTTCCTGCGGGCAAAGGCTGGGATACACCTGCATTTGAACCTATTGTAAAAGGTGACAGAATGTGGGGTAGGGGTTCTTTGGATGACAAAGGATTAATGGCGTCTTTAATGGTTATTGCAAAATATTTAAAAAGCATTGAAAATGAGTTAAATATAACTGTTTTGATTGCTGGAGTAGCAGATGAAGAAACAGGGTCTGAATATGGTATGACATATTTAGCTGATAATAATTTGATTTCACCAAAACCTGACTACGCAATTATTCCTGATAATGCTGGTAATATGACTGAAATAAATATTGCAGAAAAGGGACATTTAAAAGTAAAAGTTTTTAGTAAAGGATTACAAGCTCATGCAATGGCTCCACATAAAGGTATTAATGCTATTAATCATTTAGCTAGATTTTTAATGGAATTAGAAAAATATAAATTTAAATATGAAGAGCATGATTTACTAGATCCTCCAACGCTAAATGTTGGAATTATAGAAGGTGGAACAGTTATAAATTCTGTACCAAATGAAGCAATTGCTTTTCTCGATATTAGATATTTACCTTCTCAAAATATAAATGATATTATTAGTG
>JAMOQH010000194.1 GCA_027064085.1 bacterium
CATGTGATGGTATTTCTTGTAGTAATCATGGTACTTGTATAAACAATAATGGAATAGCAACTTGTAATTGTGATAATGGATATCATAGTGATAATAATTTGAACTGTATTGAAGATATTACTGACCCATGTGATGGTATTTCTTGTAGTAATCATGGTACTTGTATAAACAATAATGGAATAGCAACTTGTAATTGTGATAATGGATATCATAGTGATAATAATTTGAACTGTATTGAAGATATTACTGACCCGTGTGATGGTATTTCTTGTAGTAATCATGGTACTTGTATAAATAATAATGGAATAGCAACTTGTAATTGTGATAATGGATATCATAGTGATAATAATTTACATTGTGTTGAAGATACTGTAATTGATCCATGTGAAAAATTTGATTGTTCTGATAATCCTAATACTCATTGCATAAATTATCAAGGAAATCCTGCTTGTAAATGTGATGATGGCTTCCATTTAGATGATGACAGAATATTATGTATTCAAGATTCTAGTGATTTATGTGAAGGGGCTTTTTGTAATAATCATGGAACATGTAAAGTAAAAAACTCACAAGCATACTGTGAATGTGAAAACGGATATATTTCTAGTGATAATTTATCATGTGTTGAAAACATAACTGATTTATGTAAAGATGTTACTTGTAGTAATCATGGTTCATGTGCTGTTTCTGACAATAAAGCAAATTGTATCTGTGAAGAAGGGTTTACTCAAAACGGTTTAACTTGTATAGAAAATACTACTAATAATGATAAAAATAGTAACTTTTTATCTTGTAACTATTCAAGTAGCAATGATAATTTATTGTTCTTTTTAATAATTCTTTCATTAGTTATACTTATTGTTAAGGAGAAAAGGATTAAAAATATTTAATTCTCCTCTTAAATTAAAGAAATATACAAAAAATAATTGATTATTTTTTAAAATAGGAGTAAATATTATTGTGTTGTTTTTTTGAGGTTCAATTATGAAAAAATTATTATTAATCTTAATGCTTATAGGTTTTGCCCTTTTAGGTAATGATTATTCAAAGATAAATGGAAAAATTTCGGGCTTAGAAGTAAGTAATAAATTTATTTCTTTAAAATTATCTCACTCCATAACTAAGGCTGAGTTTAAAAAAGAAATATCTGCTATTAAATATTTACCTAAAATATCAGAGGTTAAAACTTTATCAAATAATTCATTTGTTATTAAATTTAAAAGTAATATTTCAACTAATGTTATTAATAAATTAAAAGAAAATTATAAAGTTTTACCTTCTTATACTCTTAATCAAGAATATTGGCCTTTTGTAACAGATAATACTATTAATATTAAATTTAAGCCAAATGTATCTACTGCAAAACAAAAGCAAATTTTATCAGAAAACGATTTGAAAATAGTTGATACGGATATTTTTAATGATAAAATCCATACAATAAAAACAAATAAAGATGCTTTTTATATGGCTAATAAACTATTTGATACTGGATTTTTTGTTTTTAGTAATCCAAATTTTTATATGTTTCATATTAAAAAGTTTACACCAAATGATACCTACTTCAATAATGAATGGCACCATAAATCTAATAGTGCTGGTGTTTATTCAGAAGGTGCTTGGGATATCAATAGGGGAAGTTCAAGTATTAAAATTGCAATTATTGATGATGGTATGGAATTAAGCCATCCTGATTTAAATGTGATTGCTTCAAGGGATTTTAGTGGTTCAAATGGCTTTAATGATGGAGGGGAGCATGGAACTTCATGTGCTGGAGTTGCTGCTGCGAAAGGTAATAATGGAATAGGAGTAAGTGGAGCATGTATGAATTGTTCTATTATTGCAGCAAAGATAATGCGAGAAGATGGTTATTCATTGCAAAATGCAGATGCAAATGCTTTTAATTGGGCAACTTCTCAAGGAGCAGATGTATTTAATAATTCATGGGGATATCAACAAGATTTTGATATTAATAGTTATAATCCCAGGCTTGTAAGTGCAATTAATTATGCCGTAACTAACGGGCGTAATGGTAAAGGGGGTGTAGTATTATTTGCTTCGGGTAATGAAAACAGAAGATTCTCAAATTCTTCTCTGGAAGGGTTACCAAATATTATTGCTGTTGGTGCAACAACCAATTACGGAAGCAGGGCATCTTATAGTAATTATGGAAGTGGATTAGATGTTGTTGCTCCTTCTAATGGTGGCAGTGAGGGTATTTATACAACAGATAGGCTAGGTAATAAAGGTTATAATCATAGTGGACATTATGTAGTAGAGGGTCAAGATTATGGTTATGGAACTGATATAAGTGATGATGATTATTCTAAAAACTTTGGTGGTACTTCTAGTGCAACTCCATTAGTATCTGGTATCGTTGGTTTAATGCTCTCTGAAAACGCAAATTTAACGCCTCCACAAGTTAGACAAATTTTAGAAAATACTGCTGATAAAATTGGTAGTGCTAGTAATTATGATTCTAATGGACATAGTGATTATTTAGGTTATGGCAAAGTAAATTCTGAAAATGCATTAATTGCTGTTAGGAACTTAAGTGGTTGTACTCCAGACCCAAATGGAGAAAATTGTTCAAATAACATTGATGATGATTGTGATGGTGCTATTGACGATAATGATAGTGATTGTGGCAGTGCTCCAAGTGCTTGTGATAATGTTAATTGTCCTGAAAATTCACACTGTGATGTTGATAGTGGTGATGGCAATGCATATTGTTACTGTAACACTGGTTATCATGTAAATGATAATAGAAATGCATGTGTTGCAGATAATGGTAATACTAATGTTTGTGATGGATTTGATTGTAGCTCAAAGCCTAATTCCGTATGTATTGATAATGGAGGAACTGCTACTTGTAGTTGCCCAAGTGGATGGCATTGGAATAGTTCGCAAACAGCATGTGAACAAGGAACAACTAACCCGTGTAGTGGAATAACTTGTAGTGGGCATGGTAGTTGTGTAAATAATGGAGGTACTGCAAGTTGTAACTGTGATAATGGTTATACTGCAAGTGGTTTACATTGTGTTCAAAATAATACTAACCCATGTGATGGAATTAATTGTAGTGGGCATGGAGTATGTGCAAACAATAATGGAATAGCAACTTGTAATTGTAATACAGGTTACATCTCAGATGGAAGCTTACATTGTTTAGTTGATAATTCTAATCCTTGTCAAGGAATTTTATGTAGTAATCACGGAGTATGTGCAAATTACAATGGTGTAGCTAAATGTAACTGTGATACAGGTTATATTGCAAACGGATTGTATTGTGTTCAGGAAGTTAATCCTTGTGATAGTATAACTTGTAGTGGACACGGAATATGTGCAAAATATGATGGAGTTGCAAAATGTAATTGTGATATAGGATATCATGCTGATAATAATTTACACTGTATTCAAGGTGATACTGATGTTTGTAGTAATGTAACTTGTAGCAATCATGGTTCATGTTATAATAATAACAATGTTGCAAGTTGTAATTGTGATAGTGGTTATAGCTCAAATGGGATACATTGTATAAAAGATTCAAGCAATAATAGTAATGGTTCTAGCTGCAATTATAGTTCAGAAACTAGTAATTTATGGTTTATCTTATTATTAGTTGGAATTATTGCTTTTATTTCAAGAAAAAAATATAAAAAATTAAATAACTAAACTTATTATATACTCAAGTTTAATAAAATGGAGATAATTTGAAAAAAATAATTATAATATCAATACTATTATCCTCTTTAATATTTGCAAGTGGAAATAATATCTTTAAAAAAATAAATAACTTTAAATCAACAAAAGATATGTTTAATGAAGTATTATTGAAAAATGTAGATAATAAAGATGATTTTGAGTTTATTTTAAAGAAATCTATAAAAGGTCTTAGTGGAGTAGAGTATCTTCATTATAAGTATAAATATAAAAATATTATTGTGGAAAATCAGGAAATTGTTATTTCTAAAAAAGATGGAGTAGCATTTTTAATATCAGGAAATTTTGAGGTAGCCAAGTTAAAATCTTTAAGTTCAAAATTTACAGAAGTATATAGTTTTGATGTATTTAGGAAATCTGTTTTTGATTTAAAATTTTACTCTCCTGTTGAAAAGGCTATAATAGTTAAAAATAAACATAGTTATCTAACATATAAAGCATTAATTGCCTACACAGATAAAAAAGGCTATCATTTAGGAGAGATTTATCTGGATTCTAATTCTTTTAAAATAATTGATTTTCATTCTAATAAATATGAAGCACTTTTTAGAAAAGTTTATACTTTTGATAATAAATGTTTTACTTCTACTGCAATGTATAATCAACTTCCCGGAGTTCATTTATTTAGTGAGGGATACGAAACTGATTATGATTCGGCTGCTTTATATGCGTATAATAATACTGGAATAACATATTGGTTTTATAAAAATATGTTAAATAGAGATAGTTTTGATAATAGAGGAAGAAATCTTATTTCAACTCTTCATGTTCAATTTTATGATGAAAATTATGGTTGTCATGGTCAAAATGCTTCTTTCATGGGTTATCCTTTTTATCAAATGGTTTATGGAGATGGAAATCCTAATATTGATTCAGATGACTATTCAAGAGGCTTAGATGTTGTTGCACATGAATTAACTCATGCAGTAACAGATGCAACAAGTGACTTAATCTACAGAGATGAAATGGGGGCTTTAAATGAAGCTATGAGTGATATTTTTGGAGCAACTACAGAAGCTTGGAGTGATTCTGGTGGAACTTCAATGGGAAATCCAACAAATTTTATTGCTAATGATAATACTTGGAAAATTGGTGAAAAAATTGGTTCTGTAATGAGATATATGAATAACCCTGCTTTGGCAAGGCAATCACAACCTGACCACTACAGTAATCTTAGATATATTGGTACCGAAACTGATAATGGTGGAGTACATGTTAATTCAGGAATAATTAATTTGGCTTATTATTTACTGGTAGCAGGAGGCAAACACCCTGTTCGCACACAAGATTTACAGGAAGTTGAAGGTATAGGTTTGGAAAAAGCCATTAAAATATATTATGAAGCTCAAATAGGCTTATTTGTTAATTCAACTAATTTTTCTATGGCTAGAACTTATTTAGCTCAAGCTGCAGAAAACCTTTATGGAGTTTGTTCTAATGAATCTGAGCAAGTAAATAGGGCTTATGATATTGTTGGAGTACCTGGAACAAGAAGAAATGAATGTATTAAGTCTTGTGATGAATTGAATTGTGAAAATATACAACATAGTGCATGTTCAACTACAACTACAAACTCTTATTGTAAATGTAATGAGGGCTTTCATTGGAATCAAAATCATACAACTTGTGAAGAAGATTATACTTGTTATAATGTTACTTGTAAAATGAATAATAGTCATTGTCAGGATTATAATGGTTCTGCTGTTTGCATTTGTGATGATGGATATTATATTGATGGGCAATCCTGTTTAAAAAAACAAGTAGATCCTTGCGAAAATATTGATTGTGGTAGCCATGGGGAGTGTAGTAGTCAAGGGAATGATGTCGCTTGTGAGTGCAATCCAGGTTATACCTTAAGTGATGATAAATTAAATTGTATAAAATATGTAAATCCATGTAATGGTATTGATTGTTCTAATCATGGAAACTGTGTTATTAAAAATAATGAAGCATTGTGTGGTTGTTTTAATGGTTATCATGCCCAAGATTTAGAATGTATTGAAGATGAAGTTGATTTATGTGAAAATGTTTTATGCTCTAATCATGGTAGTTGTTTAGTTAGCAATAATAAAGCAAGTTGTGTTTGTGAAAATGGGTATGAAATTAAAGGATTAGATTGTATAAAAAAAGAAGTAAATAACACAACTAATGAGAAATCTAAAAATAACAGTTCTAGTTGTAATTATGGTAGCTCAGAAGGTAGCTCATTTTTATTTTTATTACTTATTGCTTTTATAGTTATTATGAAAAAGAAATCTAAACTTATTTAAAAGCTATTTTCTTGATTGTTTTCATTTTCTTCAATATCTTTCTTTAGATTTTTATATTCTTGTAAACTTGGTTTATTAACAAGCATAATTATTATAGATACAAAAGTAAAAGCGATCTGAATTTTTATGTTTTTTCCCATAATAAATAAAATAAATCCAAAGGTTGCAATAGTTTCTGCAAGTGCAGAAGATAAAATTATTGTAATAAAATATATCTTTTTTGCAGATTTGACATCTTTAAAGTACTTAGTATAAAATTTTTCTTTTACAAATAATTTTCTTGCTGAAATAGAAAAAATTCCCATTAATAATGACATAAAAGAAAATATCATAAGAATAATTTTATAATTTTCAGGAATAGGTTGTGAAGCAAAATTAGAATTTTTATTCATTATGAGATAGTCAATTAATATATACATTAATGAAGAAATAAGTAATGCAAACCACAAAATGAATGTAACACTAGTTTCTTTATTTTTTAACATAAAACCTCCTAGATTTTAGGTATAGTATTATTTAGGTGGCTATTTGTCAAATTATTGTGGTATAATTCATAGGTTTTTTGGGTTTTTTATGATATTATTGTACAATACGAAAATTTGGGGGTATTCCGATAATATCAATTCTGTAGTTATTAAAGAGGATAAAATATTTTATATAGGGGAATTAAATAAAATACCAGATGGAGTGTATAAAAAAAAAATAAATTTAAAAAATAAACTACTTCTTCCATCTTTTATTGATACTCATACTCATTTTTCTGAATATATAAAATTAAAATCACAAATAAATTTCTCTAAAGTTAATAATATTGAGCAAATATTAAAATTAATTAATGATTATCCTAAAAAAGTAAAAGGATATGGATTGAATATTTCTAAGTTTAATAAAAAAGACTTAGATTCAATTTTTAAAAATATAAAAAGAAATCCTTTATTAACTATGGCTAGTAGTGATTATCATTCTTATCTAACAACCAGTATTGGTTTAACTGATTGGCCACCTAAATTACCTAATAATAAAGAAAAACTCAATAACAAAGATATAAAGCTTGCAATTACTGAATTATATAAAATGGGAATAACATCAATACATGAAATGGCATTTACTAAAGAAGATTTTTATTTATATGATAATATTGCTAAAAATTTAGAAGTTTGTAGGCATTTTCCTCTTGAAATGCTTGATGAGATAATAAAAACCAATCAAAAATCGTACTTTGGAAATGAATATTTAAAATTAGCTTCATTGAAATTATTTTATGATGGTAGTATAGGCTCGAATACAGCCTTGATGTTCAACTCAAATAGTGGAAAGTTAAATTTAAAATATAAAGACTTAGATAAAATTATAGAAAAGGCATTAAATAATGATATTTCTGTTTCTATACATGCAATTGGAGATAGGGGAGTTGATGATATCGTTAATCTTTTTATAAAACATAAAAATAATATAAAAAAATTTGTAAGAATAGAACATGCACAAACTATTACAGATGAAACTATAGAAAAACTAGAAACAATTAAAGATAAAGTATATTTAAGTATGCAACCACTACATATTAGAGATGATTATTTAACTTTAAAAGATATGAGTATAAAAGATATTTCATTTAGATTTAAAAGTCTTAAAAATATGACTATAGGATTTTCTAGTGATGTTCCTGTAGTAGAATTTAATCCATTTAAGGCAATTTATTATGCAATAACACATAAATTAAATAAAAATGAAGCTATAACAGTTAAAGAGGCCATCGATAATTATACCATTAATGCTGCAAAGTTATCAAATAGTGATAAAATTAAAGGAAGTATAGAGATAGGGAAATTTGCAAATTTGGCATTAATTAATGATTATAGTAAATACAATGAAAGTTTTTGGTTAAACGCAAAATCTTATTTAACTATTTTAAGGGGTAGAGTTCTTTATATAGATTTGTAATTTATTATTCAAAACTCTATTTGCCCACATTCGTGGGTTTTATTTGGATAAAATATACAATTGAAAAATATGATGTTTTTTAGTTGCAGTTATTTAATTCTGAAGTGCTCTGGCTATTCATTATACAGTTATATGTGCTTTTATTAAAATCTTTTGCGCATTGTTTTATTGATGTATTTTTTTTAGCTTCAAATTCACCTCTTAAAGAATCAATAGCCTCATTTCTTTCTGTTGAAGACAAAGAATTTATCGATTCTGAATTAATAGTTAAATCATACATGTGTTCCATCATTTCATTACATTTTTTTTCTTCGGGACTTTTACTTTTACAACTAGAAATTAATATTAGTGATAGTATAAAAATGATACTAAAAAATTTATTCATATTTTACTCCTCTTTTTTTTATACATTTGTTAACAGATTTAAACCATTTCCAAGAACCAACATCTCTTTGGCAATCAATTCTTTTACCTTTTTTATTTTTTATAACTTTATTAACAAAAATTCTTTGCTTCATTCTTTGAGTCATTCTTTTGTATCTTCTGTTTCTTCTTCTATTTCGTCTTACTCTTCTATTTCTGTTATTCATTCTTCTGTTTCTATTTATTTCATGATTAATAATTCTTGCATTATTTACATTACGAATAACATTACCAACAACATGGTCATTTCTATTCCTACGATTAGTATTGTTATAGTTATGATTTCTATTTCTATTATTATATCTTGTATTTCCTTTTTTATTAGTTGTTTTGACTCTATTAATTTTAGTTTTCCTTATTTGTTTTCTTTTACTAAACCCTGAACGACTACCTGAACGGCCACCTGTTCTTCGGGCTTGTAAGCCTGATGAAAATATAAAAAGAGTAATTATTACTAAAAGTAAAAGTTTATTCATATTACCTCCTATGAATAATATAAGTGTTATATTGATAACTATTATATCCTTTTTGTTTTAATTTTACAATTTTTTTAATTGATTTACTGATAGTTTTTTATTTTCATTAGATTCGGGTAACTTAACTATAAGTAATTTATTTAATATATCTTACCATTACATCATTATCAAGTTGTTTGATTTCTTTAATTTTTAAATTATTAATATCAATATTACCATTGTAAAAGCTTGTTTTATTTTTGCTTTTGGCAAACATAAGTGGTGCAAAATATAGTATAAGTTCATTGAATAAGTTTTCTTGTATAAATTGGTTGAAAATAGAGTTCCCCCCCTCAACAAAAATGCTTCCAAAACCTTTATTGTATAAATCTTTTAAAATTTCCTTAATTGGTTGCTGAGAATATTGTATAATTTTATCGTTATTTTTAAAAATATTTAGAGTTTTAGGCAACTCTTTGTTAGTTAAAACTATTTTAGTCATTCCTTTAAAACTTGGATTATCCGTAAAAATAGTATTTCCTCCTACTAAAACAGCATCATGTTGTTTTCTTAATAGTAAGGTGTTTTGATATGCTTTTGAGCCTGTTAGTATAGTTCTTTGGCCTTTATTTTTGTTTATATATCCATTTAAAGATATCGCTGCTTTCAGAGTGATAAATGGCATTTCACTTTTGATTTGATGAGTGAAATATTTTAGTAACTCTTTGCCTTTATTTTCTAAAACACCTACTTCCACATCGATATTATTGTCTTTTAATTTTTTTATTCCGCTTCCATCTACTTGTGGATTTGGATCTTGTACTGCAATAATAACTTTTTTAGCATTTGCTTTTATTAAAGCTTCACTACAAGGAGGTGTTTTACCATGATGATTACAAGGTTCTAGTGTTACAAATACATCACAATCAGTTGCATCAAAATTTATTTGCTTCAATGCTTCTATTTCTGCATGAGCTTGACCTGCTTTATGGTGGTATCCCCTTGCTACAACGGTATTGTTTTTCACAATAACACAACCAACGGCAGGATTAGGGAAAGTTGTTGTAAGTCCTTTTTTAGCCTCTTCTATGGCCAAATTCATATAATATTCTTTGTTATTCTTGTTCATCTTTTAGTAATTCTTCTATTTCATTAACGAATTCTTTAAGTTCTGTATAAGCTCTATACTCTGATGCAAATCTAATGTAGGCAATTTTATCATATTTTTTTAATTCCCTCATTGTAATTTTACCTATTTCCATTGAAGTTACTTCAGCAGTGTCTCTTTCTTCAAGAGTAATTTCAACTGTTTTGCATATTTCCTGTATATTTTCATTATTTATTCTGCGTTTTCCAGCAGCCTTTTGAATTGCAGTTATAAGCTTTTCTCTTGAAAAATTTTCTTTAGTAGCATCTTTTTTTATAATTGTTGGAAGATTTCTTTCTATTCGTTCATAAGTTGTGAATCTTCTTTTACAGTTTTCACATTCTCTTCTTCTTTTTACTTCATTAAATTTAGCAACCTCTCTAGTTATAATTACTTTTGTATTGCTAAAACCACAAAAAGGGCAAATCATTATATTCCTTCTAGTAAGTCTATTCTTCTTTGATGTCTTCCTGCTTCAAATTTTGTATTTATGAAAGTTTCTATTATTTCTTCAGCTATTAAAGATCCAGTGGTTCTTCCGCCCATACAAACAATATTGGCATTATTGTGCTCTCTTGAAAGTCTTGCCATAGTTACTGAGTCAACAAGAGCAGCTCTAACTCCTTTGTGTTTATTGGCTGCTATAGAAATACCAATTCCTGTTCCACATATTAATACCCCTAAAGTATTGTCTTCATTAGGTACTCTTTTAGCTACTTTAGATGCGTAAATAGGGTAATCAACAGACTTTTCATTATAAGTTCCCATATCCTCAAATTCATAATTTTGTTTTTTGAAATAAGTTTTTAAGTGTTCTTTTAGTTTAAATCCGCCATGGTCAGATGCAATTAATATTTTCATTTTATCACCTCCAATAATAACTATGAATATATCTTATTTTGTAGTAAAAGGCAAGTTTATTCTAGGCAAAAAGGTAATCAGTTCGCTTTGTCTACTTTGCAAACTGTTTCTTTTTTAAATAAATTTACAATTTGATAATTCAAGCAATCTGTTTGAGCTTTGATTTATATCTGATGATACGGAATCAAGTTCATTTACTATATCATGAATTTTTTCTCCTACTTCCGAAACAGAATTACTAATTTCATTTGTTGTTTTTGATTTCTTCGCTACTTCTTTTACATCTTTTTGTACATTATAAACAGAATCTATTAAATATTTAGTAGATGTAATAACTTCTTTAGTATAACTAGAGATAGAGTCTAATCTATTATTGGTATCAAGTATATTCTTGGAAACTTCTGTTGTTGTAACTTCTTGTTCTTGTAATGATGCTGAAATTGAGTTTATGGAATCTTTCATTTCAAAAACAACTTCATTGGTTTCAATTGATAAGTTAGAAACAACTGTACTAATATTCTGAATATCTATAATTTGTTTTTCTATTCTTGATGTTGCATTGCTTGTTTCTGTTGCAAGATTTTTGATTTCATTGGCTACAACGGCAAATCCTTTTCCTGCTTCTCCAGCTCTTGCAGCTTCAATTGTAGCATTTAAGGCAAGTAGATTTGTTTGATTTGCTATTGCCTTAATTATTTCAGTAAATTGACCTATACTGTTGGAATTTTCTATTAATACTTCTATTTGTTCTTTTAGTATTGATGCTTTATTTTGAACAATAGAGGCTACATCTATTGCGGATACTGATGATTTAGATATTTCAGTGATTGTTGAAATCATTTCTTCTATAGATGTAGCCATTGAGTTTGAATAATTTACCACATCTAATACTAATTCTTCATTTTTTTGCATTTTATTTTCAACAACTTTAGAAATATTATCCATTTCTTCTATTTTAATTAGAGAGTTTTGAATTCTATTATCAACATCGATAATATTTTTATTTGAGATATTACTTATTTTTTGTAATGAATTTGATTCTTTATTTAGTATGTTTGAATTTTCTTTTAAATTTACGGAAACTTTATTAATTACCTTTGACTCTTCTGCTAATTCAATAAATTTATCCTTTAGTAAATTAAACATATTTGAATATCGGGTTATGACTGTATTAATATTAATCATTATTTCCTTAAATTCATCATTTCTATTTTCATCTATTAATGAACTTTCATTGTTGTTATTACCAAGTTCATAAAGAGCTGAGGCAATTAGTTTTATTGGTTTTAATATAACTTTTTTACCAACTACAATAAATGCAATGATAAATATAATGGCTAAAATAATACTTATAATAATGATTGAATTATAAAAATCACTTGATTGTGTATCTATTACTTTAACTTTATTGGCTACCTTGGTTTGAATATCATCAATATAAACACCCGTTACTATACTCCAATTCCATGGTTTAAAAAATCTAGAATAAGCCATTTTTTTTACTATTTTTTTAGTTCCTGGTTTTGCATAATAATATTCAACAAAATTATTATCGCCTCTATCTGTTCTGACTAATTCTTTTCTGAATTTATAACCTTTTATATCACCCTTTTCAATATTTGTTGTCTTTCCATTTAATTTGGTTTTTACTGAATGAAATGCAAATTTGTAACCATCTTTAGTTTTTTCATATGCAAAGAAATATCCTGATTTACCATATCTCATATTAGATATGGTTTTTATTGTTAGTTCTTTAGCTTTTTTAATATCATTTGGGTATAATTTATAATTACTTTCTGCTACTCTGTAAGCAAGTGTTACTAGGTCTTTTAGAGAGTTTTTATAATTTTGAGTTAATTCATTTGTGTAGTTTATTTTTTCTTCTTTGGTAAAGTTTTCAAAATTATAGAAAATCATTACTGAAAAAAATAAAATAGATGTAATAAAAATGATTACAATAGGCATTGCTATTTTAAACAGAATGGATTTAAACATATTTTATCCTCCTAGAATATATCTCTTATATATATATTCGGATAAAATAATAATAATATTATTATTTATAGGTAAAAAATATTTGTGAGTATAATAAATACACTATATCGGAAGAGCTTTATGTCAATTTAATTTGCTTATACTTAAATAAGTTGAAATGTTTTTATTGTTTTTATTCTTCTACATCAAGAGGGTCTATGTATAAAATACATTTACATGAAGGACATGTAATTATTTCATTATGTCTTTTGTCGGGAATTGCTTCCCTATATATTTCATTCAGGATTTGAGGTGTAATTTGCATAAAACATCTTGAACAACTGTCATTTTCTACTCTTGAAACAACTCCACCTGGAAAAGCTTCATTAATTTCTTTATATAGAGTAACTAAATCTACATTTGTGTCAACTTTATCTAATTCTTTAAATAGAAGTTCTTGTTTTTTGTTTATTTCAGCAATTTCTTCTAAAAAATTATGTTCTTCTTTTTCTAGTTTAGCTAATTCATTTTCATTATTTTTTTTAGTAGTTTCAAAATCATTTTTAGCTTCTTCAACAACTTCAATTGTATCTTTTAATAGTGTTTCACTTGAAAGAAGTTCTTCTTCTCTTACAATTAGCAATCTTTTTTTATCTTCATAATCTTTTAATAAAGCTTCATCAGTTTCATTTTCTGAAAGTTTTTTAGTTGCTAATTCTGCATCTTTTTTAAGTTCTACAACTTCTTCTTGAATATAAGATAATTCAAGTTTTTGGTCTTCGTAGTGTTCTTGTTCTGATTTATAGTAATTTTCTTTTTTTACAATTTCATTTAGTAATTCTTCTCTTTTTACTGGAAGATTCTTAAATTCATCTTTAAGCATAATAATTTTGTTATTGAGCCTATCCAACTCTAACATTGTTTCAAGTTCTTTTTTTAGTTTTGACAAAACCTACCTCCATAAAATAAAGGGATTATCTTCCTTATTAAAAATATCAATAAAAATTTCTTTAAAATTAAATTCTAGAAGCTTTTTTAATATAATTAACGAATGACGCTCCGAGTTAAAATGACCCAAATCGATAACAGATAAACCTAATTGTTCTGCTAATCTAGCATCATGATATTTTATGTCACCCGTAATATACAAATCAGCTCCTTTTTGATAAACATCTTCAATAAAAGATGCTCCACTGCCACCCATTATGGCAATTACTTCTATGACTTTATCAATATCTCCAACAAAACGCAAATATTTTGCCAAAGATTTTTCTTTAACAGCATTTAATATGTCAGAATAAGCCATTTTTTTATTTAATTTAATAATACGACCAAATCCAACATTATTTTCTGTATTATTTTTAATGAAGGATTTACTTTCATACTTAAAATCTAATTTATCTAATAATGCATCACTAACAGTTGGTTCTACCGAATCAAAATTAGTATGTGCTGAATAAATTGTTATATTATTTAGTATAGCTTTTTTTATAACTCTTCCTAGGTATGTTTGAGTATCAATAGGAAAAATAGCCTTTAATGCAAGAGGATGGTGGGTTATAATCAAATTTATCTTATTTTTAATGGCATAATTAACAACTTCTTCAAGTGGGTCCAAGGCTAATATAATTTTTGATGTATTAACTGTGGTATCTCCAACTTGTAATCCTGATTTATCCCATTTTTCTGAATATTTTAAAGGATAATTATTCTCTAAAACATTTAATATATCTTTTATTATTGCCATTTTATTTGATTATTAAAAGAAGTTAATAAAAGTGGGCCTACCTGGATTTGAACCAGGGACCGACCGGTTATGAGCCGGTGGCTCTAACCAACTGAGCTATAGGCCCACAGTTGATGTGTGATATAATTAGCATATCTATATGAATATTTCAACTATTTTTTTTATAAATTTATAAAAAAATAATGAAATGATATGTATTTGTGAGTGTTTTCAAGAACTTTAATAATATTTTTTTATAGTTGATAATTTTAAATTATTTGTTATAATTCATAAGTGTTTATTTGGGAGGAACATAATGAGGTTATTTTTACTTAGTTTATTAAGTTTGATTGTATTATTTACATATTCTTGTAGTGGTAGTGATGGTGGTAGTGATGACACAGGCTGTAAAACTAATGCAGATTGTACTGATAATAAAGTTTGCAATACAAAAACAAGTAAATGTGAAGCAGAAATTTTAAAAGATGTTTTGACTTCTATTGAAGTTGATATTGAAAATTCTTCAGATGCTAAAAAAGCAAGTGTGTTAGTTGGAGAAAAGAAAACTGTTAGAGCATGGGGAGTATATGATGAAAATGAAACAGATGCTCAAGATATCTCAAAAAAAGTTAGATGGTATAGTTCTAATTCATTAATCGGTATTGCAAGTAAAAATAGTAATGGTGAAATTGAATTTAAAGCTAAAAAGGCTGGTAGTGTTGAGATTTATTGTAAATATCAAGGTATAGAAAGTACAAGAGTTACTTTTGAGGTAACAGATGCTATTATTGCGAGCATAGACTTAAAGAGTAATTCAGGTGATTCAATATTTTTACATCAATCAGTTATTTGGAATATTATCGCAACTTTTGAAGGAGGAAAACAAGGTAAACTTGAGCCTGATACTGTTGAGTTTCATTCCAATCCAGAGGGATTAGTTAAAAATGAAGATGGTGAATATAAATTTTCTACTGTTGGAACTTATGATGTATGGGTTACAAAAGATGGAAAGGAAAGTACTCATGTACAAATAGATGTTAATGCTAATATTATAACCAAGTTAGAGTTGACTTATGATAGAAATGATGGGGATTTTGTAGTAAATATTGCTCATAAAGTTATTATAAATGAAGTTTATGAGGGTAATGGTAAAGGTGAATTAACAGATGCTACAGGTTTAGAATGGGTTTGTGAAACAAGGGTTGATAATGGAGATGGTACTTATACTCCAACAGATTGTGTTGAGGGAGATTATGAAGTTGATGGATTTAACATAAGCTTTAAAAGAGCAGAAACATTTTATGTAACTGTTTCTAAAACTTATACTGAAAATACTACTTGTGAAGAAAATAAGTGTTCTGCTTTATTTCCTTTTCTTGTTGCGGAGGCTCAGTAATGAGAGATAGATTTTTATTCCATAATTTATTAGATATTAAAGAGCAGATAAATTTTATAAAATCAGAATATAAGTCTAATGATGTAAAAATAATTGCTGTCTCTAAAAAAAAACCTCTATCTGATATAGAAATACTTAATTCTTTAAATCATCATTTATTTGGTGAAAATTATGCTCAAGAATTAAAAGAAAAATATGAAAATTTTAGTGGTGAAAAACCAATATTTCATTTCATTGGCCCTTTGCAAACTAATAAAGTTTCTATGATAATAGATAAAGTTGAGTTAATTCATTCAGTTGATAGAGAAAAATTAGCGAAAGTTATCAACAATGAGGCTAAAAAGTTAAATAAAATTCAAAATATTCTTGTTCAGTTAAACTTAACTCAAGAAGCAACTAAGGCAGGGATAGCTGAAAACGAATTAATCCCATTTATAGAAAAAATTTCTAAATATGACAATATAAAAGTAGTTGGTTTAATGACTATGCCCTATTTTACTGACAATTTAGAAGAAATTAGGCCCATTTTTGCAAAACTTAGAAATTTAAGGAATAATTTAAATACTCAAGGGTTTCATGATATAAAAGAACTGTCTATGGGAATGAGTAATGATTATAAACTTGCAATAGAAGAAGGTGCAACTATGATAAGAGTGGGAACAGCTATCTTTGGAGCAAGGACTTATTAAAAAATACCATTTTCATTCATAGATTGGGAGTATTTACTATCCATTCCTAAAATATGATCTTGTAGCCAACCTTTTGCGAAAGCCATTATGTCTATAAAGTCAACATCTTTATCTGATTGCAAGTCTTTAATAATTGTTCTTAATTTAGCAATTAGTGCTTTATGGATTCTAATTTGTTCAGAAAGTCCTGAATAATTTATTTTATTCATGAGTTCTTCTTCGTCATCAAAATGTTTTTCTGTGAAATCTGTTAAATCAATTACTATTTTAATCATTTCTTCTTTCGTTGCATTACTTTTGATTGCTTTGTGTAGTTTATTTATTCTATCAAATATTCCAGAATGTTCATTGTCTAGTTCTTTAACCTTCACACTCCAACTTTCATTGAATGTAAATAGTGACTTATCTACTTGTTTAGCTTTATTTGTTAAATCAGAGGTTAATTTAAATCTTTTAACTAGTAATATAACATCTTCTGATTTAGATGTAATTTCCATTGCATTAATATATAGATTCGTTGAATCAGATTTTAGGTTTTTACTTGTTTTTGCAATATCAGTAATTGAATTTGAAACTTGATTAGTCATATTATTTGCTTCTGTAATATTTTTAGTTATTTCATTTATTGCAATAGACGCTTCTTGAACGGCCATAGTCATATCTTCAATACCATTTGCAGCTGATGAAATACTTGATGACATATCATTGGTTGTAATTGATTGTTCTTCTACTGAAGTAGCAATGGATGTAACGATTTCATTAACATTATTTATAACCTGATTAATACTTTCTATTTCATCTATTGTTGTTTTTGTTGCGGTTTGCATGGTATCTACTTTTTGTTTTATTTCACTAGTTGCTGTATTGGTTTGATTTGCAAGTTTTTTTACTTCTTCTGCAACAACAGCGAAACCTCTACCTGCTTCTCCAGCTCTTGCGGCTTCAATCGTAGCATTAAGGGCTAGTAGCTTAGTTTGATTTGATATATCGGCTATTGATGAAGTTACATTACTAATATCCTTGGCTGCTTTACCGAGCTCTTGAACTCTATTATTTGCATTTATAACGGCTTCAACTGCTTTTGCAACTATATTTCGAGCATCTTCTGCATTTCTTGCTATTTCTGAAACGGTCGCAGTCATTTCTTCTGTTGCTGTTGCGACTGAATTAACATTATCAGAAGAATCTTGAGCTCTTTTTGATACTATATCCATATTAATACTTAATTCTTCTGTTGCAGATGCCACTGAGTTCATATTATTATTCATGATTTCAGCTGCATTGTTTACTTCAATAATTTCTGTATCAATTTTAGTTATTTTATTCATTGTTTCTTTAGATGTTTCTTGCATTTCTTTAGATGATGCTAAAAGTGCATTTGATGATTTAAGTACACCAAAAATAATATTCGCAACTTTATTTTTTGTTTTATTCACTAAATCAATATACTCATTTATTTGAGCAACATCACTATTATGCTTTAAGTTTTCAGAAAAATCTAACTTGCCTAATTTTTGAATTACTTCAATAGAATACCTTAACTGGGTTTGCATTTCTAGAAGCACTTCATTGTTATCAGAACGAGACATTTAACCTCCCTACATTAATATACTAAATTATATTCGGAATATTTTAAATAAAAAATTATATTATTTGATAATTTTTTATTTTATTGTTAATGTAGAGTGTTTTTATGGGGATTATATGAAAATAATAATAATATTTTTCTTTTTGGTAACCTCTTTTTTATATGCAAAAGAATGGACCATAATGGTGTTTATTAATGGCGATAATAGTTTAGATGAATATGCTTTTATGGATTTAAATGAATTAGAAATTATTGGCTCTGATGAGAATATAAATATTTTAGTTCAATATGATAGATTTGAAGCAAACTCACAAGCTAATTGGAGTAGTGCAAAAAGATTTTATGTTACAACTGATTATGATGTAGATACAATTACTTCAACTGAAATTAGTGATTTAGGAGAAGTTGATAGTGGTGATTATCATACTATTGTTGATTTTGTAAACTGGGGAAAAAATAATTATCCTGCTGATAATTATGCTCTTATTATGTGGGATCATGGTAGTGGTTGGCAGAAAAAGAGTTTAAATAGAAAATTTCAAAAATCTATTTCCGTTGATGATACAAGTGGAAACCATATTTCTGTTGCAAATGGAGATTTTGAAGCAATGCTTTCACAAATTAAGCAATCTTTGGGTAAGAAGCTTGATTTTTTAGGCTTAGATGCCTGTTTAATGGGAATGTGGGAAGTTACTTATTCCTCTGAAAAATACAGTCGGTTTTTAGCCTTCAGTGAAGAAACTGAAAATGCTAGTGGTTGGGAGTATTATACTTTACTAGATTTATTTAAGCAAAGTGATAAAACTGCAAGGTCTTTATGTAAATCAGTAGTCAATTCTTCTTTAGATTCTGTTGGAGCTACGATATCATGTATTGATTTAAGTTATATCCCGTCTTTGACGGAAAATATAAATAATTTCGCCTTACAATATCAAGATAATCACAGTATTGATTTTGAAATATTAACAGCTTATTCTAATACTCTAAGCATGGAAACTGAAGAATACTATAAAGACTTTGGAATGTTTTTTAATAATTTAATATTATTAGTGAATGATGACATTAAAGCTCAATGGATAGCACCTATTTTAAATGATTATTTTAGTGCAGTTGTGCTCTCTAAGGGAAAAAATACTGATATCGCTGATTATACAAAAGCAACAGGTTTTACCATTTTTATGAATGCTGGTAGTACTTTTAGTGAAGGTGAAGAAGATTTATACTTAAATTCTAACTGGAGTATAAATACCTCATGGGATGATTTTATTACAAGAGAATTTTACTTTAATGAAGATGAATATGAACCCGATAATTCTATGCAAGAAGCTTATTATAATGAAAATTTAGAAACAACTAATCATTCAATTCATAGAAGATTAGATACTGATTTTATGAAACTTAATTTAAAAAAAGGGTTTTCATATACCTTTGAAACAGAGTGTTCATCTTATGATACATATATGAAACTTTTAGATGAAAATGGAAATATTATTTTAGAAGATGATGATGGTGGAGTTGATAGATGTTCTAAAATTAATTATTTTTCAGAAGTAAATCAAGTTGTTTATTTAGAAACCTACACTTATGAGCATGAAACAATTGCCATTTATAGCTTAAGTATTTCCGAAACAGAAAGAATAGATGATTTTCCTAATTCTATAGAAAATATTTCAGATTCAGATATCTTAAAAAATGATTTAAGTGCTGAAATTAATTATATTAATGATATTGATGTTTTTTATCTTGATTTAAATAATTACAGTGAATATACAATTGAAACAATAAATGATGGTTTAGATGACACAATATTAATTATTTTTGATTCAAATGGAGAATATGTTACCGAAAATGATGATATAGATACTAGTGGTGAAAACTATATGTCAAAAATCATTTTTGAGCCCGAAAGTAATGGTAGATATTATTTTTTTGTTAAAGCTTATGATGATAAAGTTGGAAAATATAAAATTAAATTAACAACTGAAAATAAATGCACTGAAACAAACGCTGGTGTAGAAATTTGTGATGGAATTGATAATAATTGTGATGGAAATATAGATGAAGCCCTTAATATTCCTGATTCTAATAAGCAAAATGGTGTTTGTAAGGGGCAAAAAAAGATATGTGATGGCGTTAATGGTTGGGTAGAACCTGATTATTCTGAAATCAAAAATTATGAATCCATAGAAATAACATGTGATGGATTTGATAATAATTGTGATGGAGAAATTGATAACAATTTAACAGCTCCTAAAAATATAAATCAAAATGGCGTTTGTTTGGATAGTCTTATGATTTGTATGGGGGTAAATGGTTGGGTAGAAAATTATGATAATATTAAAAATTATTCAAAATTAGATGATACTAATGATAAATTAGATAATAATTGTGATGGTCAAATTGATGAAAGTTACAAAAAGCCTAGTAGTTGTAATTATGGAAAAGGAAGTGATAATCTTTTATTGATTTTTATGTTTTTTCTCCTTTTGATTTTTATTAGGAAATCATTACATATTTAATATGTATTTATTTATTTTATTTTTTACAATAATTTAGTTTTCAATAAAAACTAAAAGTGATTTAAAGTTTTCCATTGCTCTAAGTTTATTTAATGCTATTTTTTCTATTTGTCTAATTCTTTCTCTTGTAAGAAAAAACTCATTACCAACTTCTTCAAGGGTTTTTTGGGTAAAATTTCCTAATCCAAACCTAAGCTTTATTATTTTTTCTTCTTTAGGGCTTAATTTAGAAAGTAAAAGGTCAACTTGTTCTTTTAAAACAGCTTCTTCAGAATTTTTTAATGGTCCTTTTATATTATTGTTTGGAATAATTGAATATAGTTGATTGCCATCATCTTTTATTGAAACATCTAGAGATTGAGTTGATTTATTAACAAGGTAGTATAACTTTAAATCTTTAGGTTTTATTCTTAACTCTTTTATTATTTCTTTGTCTGTAGGCCTTCTTTTATGTTTTGATGTAAAGTTTAATATAAATTTATTTAAGTAATTGATATTTTCTTGTACATGAGAGGGTATTCTTATTTCTCTAACTTTTTCTTCTAAAGACCTTATTATAGATTGTTTTATCCACCATGTTGCGTAAGTTGATAACTTATTTCCTTTTTTGTAATCAAATCTATCGATTGCTTTTATTAATCCTATATTCCCTTCTTGTATTAAATCCCCAAAACTAAGTCCTCTATTTTGATATTTTTTAGCAATAGAAATAACTAATCTTAAATTAGCTTCAGCAATAATTTCTCTAAATCTATCTAGTTCTGTGTAATATTTTTGTAATTCATTTTGAAAAGTTAGGACTTGCTTATTTGTTAGTTTTGTTGAATTATGAATTTCTTTGTTAATTTTAATATATTTATCACATTTTTCTATTAAAATATCTTTTATTGATTGATGTTTTTTAGTTTTAAATTTTGAAATTATATTAAGTGGATTTTCTGAAAGCATAATTTTTTCTACTTGATTTAATGTTAATGGAGGTATTCCATTTTTTAGCAAAAATCTTTTTATTTCATTTAGGTTAGAAGCATATTTGTAATTAATTCTTTCAAACTCTTTTCTTAAGTATTTTATAACATTTAAATTTAATGAAAAGTATTTTGAGTATTTAATAAATTCATTAATTTTATTTTTATTATTTAATTCAATTAGGTTTTCTAAGTATAGTTTTAAGGAAATTTCATTGTTTTCATTAAAGTCTTTTAATGTTGTGTATCCATAATAAAGAGAATTTATTGATGATTTGTTATTAATGATTGATTCAATTTTTTTTATAAAAAGGATTCTACCATGTTCTAATTCAAGGTAGTTATCTATAATTTCATTTTTTAGTATATGCATTTTAGAAGTTAGAAGGTATTCTTCTTCTGTTGTTAAAATATCACTATTTCCTAGTTGAGATAAGTATATATTTAAAGGTGTTTTATGCTTGTAAGTAGATAGAGCTTTATTAGAATTTTTATTTGCTTTATTAATACTCATTGAGCGCCTCCTAAAAACTAATTACTATTCTAGCAAATAATTTTCCAAGACAATAAAAGTGAGTGTTTATAGTGTATTCTATTTATTTTTTTTTTTTAGGGTATTATAAGTAAATTTTTATGACATTTTTGTCTATAACACAAAAATAATACTAACTGTGTACTTTAAAAAGTGCTTTTTATGGCTAGATGTTTATATATTTTAAGTTTTGAATGATTTTAAGCATACAGAATAAAGACATTTTTGTCGTGTGGTTTAAAATGGCCATACAAAATCTAAAAATCTGCTAAACCAACCTTCTGATTGTTTATCTGAAATACTTCCTCTTCCGGTGAATTCAATTTGAGCATTTGCAATTCTATCAGAATTAACAATATTCTCATCTGAAATATCTTTTGGTCTTATTACTCCACTAATATAAAAATGTTGTTCTTCTTTATTTACTAAAATAACTTTTTGCCCTTCAATAAAATAATTATTAGATGGCAAGACTTGCTTAATTGTGGCTGTAATTGTTGCAGTTAAAATTCCTTTTCTTGATGTTTTACCATCTCCCTTAAAATCATGTTTATAGGCTTGCTTAATTAAAGCTTCTTTGTCTATATTTGGATATTGAGCTGAAAGATAGTTCATAAAGTTCATCATTGCTGAAACTGAAATATCTGTATTTGTTTCTTTACTTGTTTCTGTATTAGCTTGTCCACTTGCACTTGCAGAATCATAAATTTTAATGGTAATGATATCACCAATGCTAAGTGTTTTATGAGTAGAGAATAAATTATTCATATTACTAGATTCACTCCACAAGGAGCCTTCTTGAGTGGCTTTTTGTTCTCTAAGTCCACCTTCATAGTGGTATATCCTTTTTTTGGCCTTATATGGAGCTATATGAGGAACACATGATGATGTTACTCCCCATAATATAATAAAAAAAATAAAAAATAAGCTTTTCATTTTACTCTCCTATAAAAATATCAACCTTTTTAGTTGCAATAACTCTTGCTCTAAGGATTTTATTGTTGAAATTAGATTTTACCATAATATATTTTCCTAATTTTCCATTTTGTTTAGCTATTCCTTTCATTGATATTATCAAATTTCCTTTTTTTGCTTTAATTGTAACATCATCTCCTTTTTTAATTATAGTTGGTGCTTCAAATTGATGTATATATATTTTTTTATATGGCTTAATTGTTATTTTAGCGACTTTTCCTTTAATTTGATTGTACGAGCTAATTGCATTTTTGTAATTTTTATTTGTTTGATATATTTCTGTTGTTTCAAAATCATCTTTAGTGAAGATTTCATTTTTTTTAATAATTCTTTTTGCATATAGATTTTTTATTTTCTGAGATATTATAATAGATCCGAAGAACTTCTTTTTATTAGTTTTAATTGTTATTGCCGTTGAGCCAAAGAAATCATTTCCTAAAAACTCTATTTTTTTTACTTCATCTATAGATTTTACACCTTTAAGGGTAGGGAGCCTATATTCTTTAATTTTAAAATCTTTAATTTTTTTATTGAGTTCATTTTTTATTTTAAATTTTAATTCAATATTTAAAGAGTTTAATTGCAGTGCAAATATATTAAAAGAGAGTAGGGTGAGCAGTATAATTTTCATAATTATCTCCAATCATTCAGTTTTAAATAAGCAAAGTTTTTTCCTTTGTTAGATTTTATTTTTTATTGCCCTTTCATACCAGTTATAAAGTTATAAATAACTATATAAGCTGTTATTACAGGGAAAAATAAGCCAAAAAGGTCTTATTTTTGAATATTTTATATTTTTGTATTATAATTAATATTAGTCAGCTTTTTGACATTTTTCTAATTTTGTTCTTTTTTTTGAATGAGTCGTAGCACTGCTACAACTTTACATTCTATTTATTATATTATTCTAAGTTTTCTTTTTTCATTCTTTTTTACCATTTTATCCTCCTATATTAATATAACTTGTAAACTTGAATTTGGCAAGATTTTTTTATTTAACATATTATAAAAAGTATGATATATTAATTTTGTATTATATTTTGGAGATAATTATGAAGGTGTTGATATTATTGTTTTTTTATTTATTTACAACTATGTTGTTTTCAGAAGAACATAACACGGTATTTTTTAATATTAAGTCTAAAATAGAAATTCCTGATGATTTTCGTGATGGAGTAGAGGAAGCTTTAACCAAAAGAGGTAAAACTTTTATAGATAAAGAAACTCAAGAAGAAGCTTTAAAGCAACAATCAGAACAACAAAAAACAGAATGTTATAAAGATAGTTGTGTTATACAAGTAGGTCAAATGTTTGCAGCTAATAGTATAGTTTTATTAAAAGTTCAAAAAAAGAATAATAAATTATATAAATTTAAAATATCTTTAATTAATGTGGAAACAGGTAATAGAATAAGTACTATAAGTATATATTATAAAGATAAACTAAATAACTATGAAAGATTAAACAAGTTTGGTAAAAATTTAGTATTTAAAATTTTCCCTCTATCTTGTGAAGATGGTTATACAATTATTGATAATCAATGTGTAAATAAAAAAGAAATAATGTGTAAAGCGATTAATATACCAAGGCATGCTAAAGCTATCAAAGATATGGTAGAAGTATCTTATAATGGTAAAAGGTGGGAAGAGCCATCAGAATGTGAATGGGAATGTAAAAAGAATTATGAT
>JAMOQH010000195.1 GCA_027064085.1 bacterium
ACAAGTAAAACTACCATCAGTATCTGTACAATTTTGTGTACAATTATCAGTTCCTGCAGTACATTCATCTATATTATCACATGTTTTACCATCAGCATTTAATGTATAACCATCATTACAAGAACAAGTAAAGCCTCCAACAGTGTTATTACAATTTTGAGTACAATCATCTGCATTTGTTGCACATTCATCTATGTCATCACATCTTCTTTCATCTGTATTTAATGTATAGCCCTCATTACAAGAACAAGTAAAGCCTCCATCTGTATTATTACAGTTTTGAGCACAGTTATCAGTGTTATTCTCACATTCATTTATATCTATACAATTACCATTACCATCGTCAGTATAACCTAAATCACAATGACATTCAGCAATACCATTTGTATCATCATCTCTACATATGGTTTTATGTGATTCTGTACATGGATTGTTTTCACAAACAGCTACAACAGTGCAAGTAACTCCGTCTCCTTCATATCCACTTTTACAACTACATTCAAAACCTGGATTTTGATCTGTACAATCAGCATGTATGGAACAGCCACCGTTGTTAGTGTTGCATTCGTTTATATTATCACAAGTTTTGCCATCAGCATTTAGTATGTATCCTGTTTCACAATAACAAGTAAAGCTTCCTGTTGTATTTGTACAGTTTTGGCTACAGCCATCGGTATTTTCTTCACATTCATCTATATCTGTATCACAATTAATACCTGTCCAACCCTCTAAGCATTCACAGGTATAAGAATTGATATTATTTTGGCAGATACCATGAACACATGGGTTATCTGCACATTCATTTATGTCATCACAAGTTTTACCATCAGCATTTAATATATAGCCATTATTACATGAACATGTAAAGCCACCATCATTATTGCTACAAATTTGATTACAGCCATCAATATTTTCTTCGCATTCATTTATATCTACATCACAATTAATTCCTTTCCAGCCCGTTGTACAAGTACAGGTATAAGTTCCTATTCCATCAGTACATGTTGCACCATTCTTACATGGTTGATTTTCACAATCATTTATATTTCTACAACTAAAACCATCTCCTTCATATCCTGGTTTACATGTACACTCATATCCTCCACGATTATTAGTACATATAGCATTTACATCGCAATTATTTGCCTCATTGTCTGAACATTCATTTATATCCAAACAAACACCATTTTCATTTTCTTTATAGCCTGGGTTACATGAACATTCAGCAATACCATCATGGTTTTCATCTTTACAAACATTTTTACCAGATTCTTTACATGGGTCATTTAAACAAGCATCTATAATGGTGCATGTTTCTCCATTTCCCTCATAACCACTTTTACAAACACACTCAAAACTTCCAGCTTTGTTATTACAAACAGCATTTACATCACAACCTCCGTTATTGATAGCACATTCATCTATATCATCACAAGTTTTATGGTCATCATTTAATACATAGCCATCTTCACATGAGCATTCATAACTGCCATTTGTGTTAGTACATTTTTGAGAACACTCGCCATTGTTATTAGCACATTCATCTATATCAACACAATTCCCTGTTCCTTCTGAGTCAAATTCAAAACCTGTATCACAAATACACTGACCAGTATTACATGTTGCATTATCTCCACAATCTATCAATGAACAAGGATCTGTATCATCAATAATACATGATTCTCCATCTTCTGAAATTTTGTAACCACTTTCACAGGACCATAAGCATTCAGCAGGTTCTTCCCAGGTTTTAGTTTTTTGCTTCCATTTTATAATAACTTTAGCACTAGTTGATATTGCATGTTCAGGTGCATTATCCATACAATCAACTTCTTGAGTTCCTTGTAAACAACTACCATTTATGCATACTTGATCATCTGTACATTTTGGAGTACATATGTTTTCTGTTTTTATACAGATACCATTATTACATGTTTCATCATTGTGTGGGCAAACACCATGGACAAACTGTGCCGAACATTTTTCTGCTGGCTTAGTGTTAGCACCATCACATGATGTAATTAATAACATTAATGAGGCTATTACAACAAACAAAAAACTTGAATACTTCATTACTCCTCCCAAAGTATAATAACTGTTGCTTTATATCCTTTTTTTTAAAAAAATACAAGAAATAAAATCCATTTTTTATAATAAAATCATAGTCTTGTATATGAAAACTTTATTTGATTATAAGAAATGCTAATTTTAGGTAATTATTTATGGTTTTTACACAAATCCATTTTCATCTAAAAATTCTTCAATATACATATTTGTAACTTCAGGTTGTTCAATAGGTGCAGTATGGCTTCCCCACTTTAATATTTTTAATTTAGCATTTGGAATAATTTTAAACATCTTTATTGATAAAAAAGTTGGTGTCATTTTGTCTTTTTCTCCTGCAATAATAAGAACCGGTACTTTTATTTTAGGTAAAAAATCTAAAGTTGAGTGTTTAATTGCCGATTCTAACATATAGCCAAATGCTTTCATGCTTAATCTATCTCTAATATCTTTTAAGTAGGGCATAAAGTCTTCTTTTTTTATCATGTCGGCATTTAATTCACCCTTTGCAACAAAACTGTAAGTAATATTATTATATGGAATAATTTTTTGCATTTTTTGAAGAAATGGCTTATGTGGTTTAAGAATAAAGTTAATTATCATTTTAGCAAATGGCTCAAATTTATCTGTCCCATGGTAAGATTTAAATAATTTTCCATAACTTCCACAAATAGGAATTAGGGCTTTTACATTATTTGGATACTGTCTGTAGAATTCATAAATTGTTTGGACTCCCATAGAATGGCCTATCATAATAGCTTTATCAACTTTTGCATCTTTTAGAACTTCATATAAATCTTTTACTGAATTTTCAATTGTTACTGTTGAACAATCTTCAGGTTCAGGACTTCCTCCATGGCCCCTAAAATTCATGTGTAGAATCTGATATCTATCTTGAAAATATGGAATAATATATTTCCATATAAATCCCATAGTGGCAATTCCATCAACCAAATAGAGAGTTTCTTTTCCTTGACCTAATTTTTCATACCATATCTCTGCACCATCAAAACTTTTTATTGTTTTTTCAATTCTTTTCATATTTTGCTCCAGTTTTTATCCAACCTATGATCTTTTCCAATTCATATAGTGGAATTAAATCATTTTGAGGCATTTTATCACCATAAAAATTAATTCCCATTAATTTATTTATTAAATAACTGTTTTCTGTATCATCAGCTATTATGTAAAACTTGTTAGTTTCTTGATTTTTATTTTCTGTGAGATATTTATATAATTCTTTTTTAGGCTTTGTAAAATCTAATTTATGGTTTTTATTATGGCACTCAGAACATCTTCTTTGTAAAAATGTATATACATTCTTATAAGAGTATGAATTTTGATTAAATGTTTTTTTACTAAAATATTGATTATTTGTTTTAAATGAAAATTTATACTCTTTATCAAGAGCTTCACCATATATATTAGTAACATCTTGTGTTATTGTGCAGGTATATTTTACATAAGGTATAAATGGATAAAATGGAATTATTTTAACTAAATCCCCATCATCATAACTATACTTGTATAAATATATAAATGCTTTTTTATCGCCTGACTTACAAGAAACTCCTTTATAAAGCGAACTTCTTGATACTTGTGAATTAAATTTGATTTCAAGGTTTGATGTAATATCTATTTCTTGATTTTCTAAATTAAAAGATATTATTTTAAGTTGAGCTAGCTTAACTTCTCTATATTTTGAATTTATTTCTTCTCCACAAGAGATAATAGAGAGATTTAACATGAAAAATATTATATATATACTTTTTTTTAAAACAAATAGTCTTTTCATAGGTTAGATTTTATCATATTTACTATAATACATTCAATTAATAAAGATTATTTTTTTTAGATTTGTTACAAATGGAGAAAATTAATTATTTTCCTGTGGTAAGCATATATAAAGGATAAAAACCCATTACTGCAATAACTAGCATAAAAATGATAGAATAAATTTTCATTTTTCTTTGAGATTCAACGCCTTTAGTCCAACCCATAGTATTGGTGAATGTCCATAAACCATTACCTAAATGAAACATTACCCCTAAAATTCCAAGAACATAAATAGGAATAACGAACCATTCTGAAGTAAATGCTTCGTGCATATGAGCATACCAACCCTCTTTCGGTGTTCCATGTAGCCAATATCCAATTCTTGTTTTAAAGAAATGGGCACCAATAAATAATGCCAATCCTAAACCAGACATTCTTTGAAGAAAAAATCTCCAATTGTCTAAATATCCATATCTAATAGTATTATATTTAGCTTTAAATATAAAAGTTAAACCTAAAGCCAAGTGAAATAATAAAGGAATATATAAAAATATAATTTCTAATGCTAATTGCCATGGATTTTCCATGGATCTTTTAATTGCGTCATTATAAGCACTTTCACCCATACCAGCAAATGAATTTGTGTATAAATGCATTATCACAAAAAAGCCTACAATAAACATTCCTGATAATGAATGCCATCTTTTCCAATAAAAAGTTCTAAAAGATTGTTTGTCTGCCATGGAATACTCCTTATAAAATCAACAATTCAAAATAGAATATCAAAAAACATTTGTCAAGATATTTTTAGTTTTTTTTAAAATTAAATATTTAATATAAGTTTAGGTTATGATATCTTAAATTATGTAGATAATTTCGTTAATCTTTTGATAAATTAGAATCTTCTTCTTTTATATCATCTGTAAACTCAGGATATAATTTATGAGCACATGTTGGACATAAACTATGGCTAAATTGTGTATCAGAGTTTTTTGAAATATAATGTTCTATTTGCTCCCAATAACCATCATCATCTCTAACTTTTTTACATGATGAACAAATAGGTAAAAATGAAGATAATTGTTTAACTTCATCTATTGATTGTTGCAATTCTAATATTAATTTTTTACTTTTTTTCTCTATTTTTTTTCTATTTTCTATTTCTAATGTTAGTTTGTTTTCAGCTTCTCTTCTTGTAAGTTCATAG